>NZ_WUEH01000006.1 GCF_010468615.1 Pseudodesulfovibrio sp. JC047
ACCTGGGAAATCATTGAGGAGCAGGGACTTGCCGGGGTGTTAAGTTTGGTTTGACAATTTGCCCCAACAAAAAAACGGCCCCCGCCGGGAGGGCATGGAAGTGGTTCGGGTGCGCAGCACCCACCCTGGCTCCGCGCCAAAGGCGCATTCTTTTTCTTCTCTTCACTCCAAGAAAAGCATCACTGCTGCAAGCGTCCTTTTGTAAGCCCGCTGCAAGCGGCATCCCAACAGCCCGCTGCAAGCGTTCTCATTTAGGCGCGTTGCTCGAAGCACCGCCCCAAAGGTGTTGGAATAACTTCCATCTTCATTTCGGTGGCAACCGCCTTCAAAAAGACCTGTACCTCTCGCTTGAGGTGCGGACTATACCGCAAGACCAAAATTCCTTTGAATTTGTTGACGACAGTAAAAATACCGAGATTGTCGTATCCTTCCAAAAGGAAACGAAATACACCAATATCAGCGGTGTCGATGCGGATGTAGGTCCGAGCCGAAGTCTTCGGCGGTGGGGGACAAATCCTCTTGCGAGGTCGTCTGCGCGAATTTTTCTTCATGCCCGCTGTTTAGCGTCAGCCAGTGAAAAAGGCAACTCCATCTATGCCATGTCAGCTTGGGCAAGGACTGAAATCAGGCGTTTGAGCATCTTCTGATCAAAGGCACTCCGTTTTGAACGGATGTGGGTCAATGCCTCGAATGGCGTCTTCTTGCGACCATCCTTGCCGGACACCAGATTGTCGTACAGATTGCACATGGTCAGGGCCTTCACATAGTCTGGAAGGAAATTCCCCGTTGAACCAGATGGATAGCCTGTGCCGTCTTCCCGCTCGTGGTGAAACAGAATACACTGAAGCGTTTCTTGCGGCAGGGGGAGCGATGAACAATATCCCACACCAAGGGCGGGGTGGGAACGGACCAGCTCTTTGCCTTCCCGGTTGAGATTCTCGTACTTGTTGATGAAAATGTTTTGCGGCAATTCGAGCTTGCCGATGTCGTGCAGCATGGCCCCCAATCCGACAGCGACGAGCGTGTCATGCTCGTCTTTCATGAAGGTGGCGAGTGTGACGATAGTCAACACCATGACCGCAATGCCGTGGCGGTACAAATCATCACCTTCCCGGATGAACCGGGCGAGTTCTCGCAGGGCGTCGTCCCGTGTCAGGAAGGTGAGGGAATTGGAAATGAGGGATTTGATCCGCTTGAATTGCCGTTTGTCCACCGGCGCGGGCAGGGATCGATCAAAGGCGGATTTGGCGATGGCGACCGTCGCGTCATTCCAGGCCCTGGCCCGTTCGGACAAGGGGATGGTCTCGTCTTCCAGAACGTCCATGATGTTGTCCTGGAGATAGCTGGTGTAAAAAATGTAGTCCGAGGCCTTGACGTAGAGATGCTCCACATCAAGTGCGGCAAGCCGTTTGGTATGCTCTTCGGTGAATAAAACACCTTTTTCCGCATATAAGACGAAATTGTTCTCCTGTTTCAGATACAGGGAAAATCCGCCAACCCGGGAGGGGATGACCATGTAGGGCGAAACCTTGAAAACATTGTTCGCCGTTATTTTTTGGGAATCGGTAGAATCGATTCCGAGCGTTGCTGCGTCCCGCATGTATTTTTCCTTCGGAAAGCCGGGATTGCCAAAGAGGTCGGAGACCATGTCAAGTGGATGGTGGAATTGTGGCTTTGGCAACCCGGCGGTCTCGATGAGATCCGTGGCTTTCCGTCCCCGTTTCACAACGGGTTTGGCTTTGTCTTGGACGAGAAGAAATACACAGCAATCGGTTTGCTGTAAACCTTTGCGTGAAGGTCATGGCTGAAACCATGCTCCCTGTGTGGTGAATCGTCGTTTTTGGCGCACAGCGCAGTGGCATTTTTAGTGGATCGCTTGCCTTCCTTTCAGGAATGGTTACTCTCGGTCAATGACGCATACTCCAGATAAAAAATTCATCCATATAGAAGGCGCTCGGCATCACAATCTCAAGGATTTGACCTTGGATATCCCCCGCGATCAACTGGTCGTGGTGTGTGGCCCGTCAGGGTCGGGTAAATCCACGCTTGCATTCGACATTGTGTACGCAGAAGGACAGCGACGATACGTCGAATCCCTGTCCGCCTATGCCCGACAGTTCCTGCCACAGATGGACAAGCCGGATGTGGACAAGGTCGAAGGGCTGTCTCCGGCTATTTCATTGGAGCAGCAGACAGCCACGCGCAATCCGCGATCCACAGTCGGTACGGTAACTGAGGTTTATGACTTCTTGCGTGTCTTTTATGCCCGGCTCGGCAAATTCTATTGCCCCAAGTGCGGCAAACCCATTGCCGCGCAGACCACGGATGAGATCGTGCAACGTATTCTTGATCTGGAGCAGGGGACCAAGTTCATGCTCTTGGCGCCGCTGATTGAACATCAGAAAGGCACACACAAAGACCTGTTCGCCAAACTCAAGAAAGAGGGGTTTGTGCGTGTTCGGGTGAATGGTCAAATGACCTCTCTCGATGATGTTCCTGATCTCGAAAGACATAAAAAACATACCATTGAACTGGTCGTGGATCGGCTGGTGCTCAAGGATGGTATCAAGAAACGGCTCACGGATTCCGTGGAGCTGGCGTTGGAACGGGGCGATGAGCGACTGATCGTGACCGTGGTCGGAGGGGAAACCCCGGGTGATATATTTATGTCCACGCTGTCCACCTGCCCATCCTGCAAAATTTCCATGCCGCGCCTGACACCACAGTTGTTTTCCTTCAACTCGCCGCAGGGAGCCTGTCCTACTTGTAATGGTATTGGGACCGTTGAATATTTTGAGCCGGATCTCATTGCGCCCAACAAGGGACTGTCCTTGAATGAAGGTGGCGTCATTCCGTGGAAGTCAGCGTATCGGCAGGAACAATATGGCCCGAAACTCAAGGCCCTGTGCTCGTTGCATGGGGTGACGCTTGATACGCCGCTGTCTGATTTCTCTGCCGAGGCGTGGGACGATCTGTTTTTTGGCAATCCCAAAGTGGATTGGCAGGGGATTGTCCCTATTTTGGAATATGGACAGATGCAGTCCGGCGTGTGGGACCATTGGACGGCCCGGTTTCAGCAGTCACGGCCATGTCCAGAGTGTCAGGGCGCGCGGCTCAAACCAGAAGCATTGGCTGTGCGGGTGGCGGACAAGAATTTGTTTGAATTCGCATCCATGTCCATCCAGCGTGCGCTTGATTGGTTGAACGAGCTGAAATTCAACGGTCATGACACCTTGATTTCCGAGCCGCTGCTCAAGGAATTGACCCACAAACTGGGCTTCATGGTGAATGTGGGGCTGGAATATCTGTCTTTGGGGCGGAATATGGGCACCTTGTCCGGTGGAGAGGCCCAACGTATCCGGTTGGCCTCACAGCTCGGTTCCGGGCTGGTCGGGGTGACCTATGTCCTTGATGAGCCGTCCATCGGGCTGCATCCCCGTGACAATCAGCGACTTTTGAACACGCTTCGATCATTGCAACGCCGTGGCAACACCGTGCTCGTTGTCGAGCATGACGAGGAAACCATTCGCGAGGCAGATCATATCATTGAAATAGGTCCCAGTTCCGGATGGCTCGGTGGAGAAATCGTGTATCAAGGCCCCGTGGACTCCCTGCTGACGGCGGATTCCCTGACCGGCAAGTATTTGCGGGGAGACATGTGCATTGAGCCGCCAAAATCGCGGCGCACGGCCAAGGAACACATCACTCTTCGAAACGTGCAGACCAACAATCTCAAGAATCTCGATGTGGATATCCCGCTCGGAGTCATGACCTGTGTGACTGGTGTGTCCGGTTCGGGTAAATCGTCGTTGGTCATGGATTCCATGTACAAGCATCTGTTGTTGCATCGTGGGCAAAAAGCGAATAATCCCGGAAAGATCGGTGGTATAGATGGACTGGAAAAAATCGAGAAGGTCATTTCCATCGACCAGACGCCCATTGGTCGGACACCGCGATCGAACCCCGCGACATATACCAAAATATTTGACGAGATTCGGAAGATCTTCGCCGGATCAAAAGAGGCCCGTAAACGGGGGTACAAGCCCGGTCGATTCTCGTTCAACGTCAAGGGTGGCCGCTGTGAAGCATGCAAGGGTGACGGACAAATTCGGGTGGAGATGCACTTTCTTCCGGATGTGTATGTCACGTGTGAAGCGTGCAAGGGCAAGCGGTATAACACCCAGACCCTTGAGGTGGAATACAAGGGAAAGAGCATTGCGGATGTCTTGAATATGACCGTGCGTCAGGCCAAGGAGTTTTTTGCCAATCATCCATCATTGATGCGCAAGTTGGAGGTACTTTCTCAGGTAGGGCTTGACTATCTGCGGCTTGGGCAGCCGGCCACGACATTGTCAGGCGGTGAGGCCCAGCGGATCAAGATCTCGCGCGAATTGGGCAAGCGGAAGCTTCCGGGAGCGTTATATATCCTTGATGAGCCGACCACTGGCTTGCACATGCACGAGGTGGGCAAGCTCATCCGTGTCCTGCACGCGTTGGTTGATAAAAATGCCACGGTCATTGTTATCGAGCACAATACCGATGTCATCATGGCCTCCGATCATGTTATTGATCTTGGTCCAGGTGGCGGCGAACATGGTGGTCAGATCGTGGCCAGCGGAACGCCCGAGGAAATTCTTGAGAATCCCGAGAGTGCTACAGGCTTGTTCTTGAAATAATGGAGAAAATTTGAAAGACGGCTGCGGGTGTCAGGCGGTACTTTCCGTGCTGTGGCTGAGTTCCTGTTTGGCTGTGTATAAGGCTGTTGACATCGTCCATATTCCTCGAAAAATGAACGCAGTTTATCTGTGTCTTTGAGCGAGTGCCCGACGGTTGATTCTGCGGTCTTTTCTTTGTTTCTTTTAAAAAAAACATACTCCACACCATGGAAAAACATATTTTTGTATGGCGTAAAATTTCCATATTGCTAAAAGTGTGAATTCGGAATACGAAGACCATCCTGAATTTGCGACTGCTTCAGTCGGTGTTTTTTTGTTTTTCTTACTTGTTGTGGGGGTCACTATGAAGATCAAAGAAAAATTCAAACTTTCGCGTCAAACCCGAAATTTGCTTGATTGTCTTGCTGCGCTTGGGAATTTCATTGAGGTCATAGATGAGAGGGGTTTTTACATCTATATCTCTCCAAACTGCACGTATGATTTGACAACTGCGGATGAGCTTATCGGGTTGCATGTCACCGAAGCCTTTGAACTGACCAAAGATTCGAGCATCCTGCTCAACACGCTTTCTTCCGGAAAGCCGTATAGGGATCTCCTCTTAAAATACAAATCGACCAAGGCTGAGCGGGCGATCGAATTTCTCTATAATTCTTTTCCCATCATAGAAAATAATTCGCCAGTCGGAGCCATCACAATTTATCGCTATCTCGATGATGTGAAGAAGGCGGTCCGGTATGTCGATACATCTGAAACGCAGTTTCTTGATACCAGCAAGTCCATCGTCAAGCAGCATGGCGACCTGTTTTCCTTTAGTGATATCATTTGCTCTTGCCCGGCAATGGACGAAGCTATCAAGCTTTCAAAACGAGTGGCAAAGACGGATTCCTCTATTCTCATCATTGGGGAAACCGGCACAGGTAAGGAACTGTTTGCACAGAGTATTCATTCTTTTTATGGAAACGAGCAACGTCCCTTTGTCGCTGTGAACTGCGCTGAAATTCCAGAAAATCTCATGGAAAGTACGCTTTTCGGGACGACAAAAGGGTCCTACACCGATGCGCTCGATAAGCGGGGATTGTTTGAAGAGGCTGATGGAGGAACGCTTTTCCTGGACGAATTGCATACGTTGAACATTGAAACGCAGAGCAAGATTCTGCGAGTGCTAGAGACGAAAACGGTCCGAAAAGTCGGTGGCAACAAACGGACGTCTGTCAATGTCAGAGTGCTTTCTTCCATGAACTGCAACCCTCTCGAGGCCATGGACAAAGGGCTTTTGAAGCCTGACTTGTTTTACAGAATCGCTGTGATCGGTATCCGGGTTCCGCCACTCAGAGAGCGTGGTCTGGATGAAGTACGATTGCTTACCAATCATTTCATCAGTCTTATCAATGCGAAGCTTTCGACAAATATATCTGGGTGTTCGGAAGAGACATATGCGATTTTTGGGCAGTATGGATTCCCGGGCAATTGCAGAGAGCTGTCTCATATCATCGAACATGCGGGGAATATGATCGAGGGTAATGAAACAATTATTCAGCCCCGTCATCTGCCGTACTACATCAATGAAATTTTGCGATGTCATTGTGCGCAGGATGCGCTTGACAGTGCCAAACGCCAGCCGAGTCCTGTTTATAAAATTGGTGATTATAAGGCGGCGCATCAAAAGGCTCTGGATGAATTTAACACGTCATTCAACGAAGGGTTTTTGAAACATGCCTTGGAGCATTTCAATGGGAATGTCACAAAGACAGCGAAGGCGATTCATATTTCTCGGCAGCATCTGCATGGGCTGATTACAAAATATGTTGATGAATAAAATGTGAGATGGAGAACACCCATTGGATTCAATGGGTGTTCTTTTTTTCAGGCTAGCCAAATCTGAATTCGACGCCAAATGTTCCCTGCGGGTATTCCCAGCTTTCGAGGATGGTGTCGCCACACAGGATGCGGCATGTGCCACACTCGAGACAGCCTGCATAGTCGAACTGGAGGTTGTCCTCGTCGTCGATCTTGTACAGCCCGGCAGGACAGGCAGCGATCAGCTTTTTCACTTCGGCACGATCAGCATTTTCTTTCAGCTTGATGTGTGCGCCATCTTCGTCAACGAAAAATTTGTTGACCCCAAGTTTTATATCGGTATTGACTTCATTACTCATATTGATCGTACTCCTTTCCAGCCATCTTTGAGCAAATTCATGAATCCGGCCTTTTTCAAGTGGCCCATGAACGATTTGCGCAGGGGGGTGGATGCCCCTTTCACGGTAAACAAGTCATGCATCATGGAATTCACCATCTCTGGATATTCGTTGTACATGCGATTGTTATCGAGGAATTCCGGCATTTTGCTGTACAGGTTCAAGTCCTTCATCACAAAGCTGTCTTCCAACAGTTTCGTGTAGCTGGACAAGGAATCTGCGGTGAAATTATCCGCTTCCTTGGCTTTGAGAACGGCCTTGGCAGCAGCTTCACCGGATGCGATGGCCAGATCCATTCCGCGAACGGTGTATCCCACGTTCAGGCACAATCCAGCGGCATCTCCGGCAATAAGGATGCCATCATCAACCATTTTGGGGATCATTGCACGTCCACCTTCGGGCACGACGTGAGCGGAATATTCCATGAGTTTTCCGCCTTCGATCAGGGGTGCGATCATCGGATGCTGTTTGAAATCTTCCAGCATTTGCGGAACGCTCTTGGTGACCGAGTCAATGTTGTGCAGGCCAAAGACAAGACCCAATGAGATACTTTCTTCATTGGTATACAGGAAGCCGCCACCCATTTGATTGTCAGACGGTGTTCCGGCCACCAGCCATGCTGCGCCTTCCTTGTCGGTGCAGCCAAAACGGTCATTGATCTGCTGCTTGGACAGTTGAATGATTTCCTTCACACCAACAGCGCAATGGTGCGGGCTCAGCTTGTTCACCAGCCCGGCCTTCTGGCCGAGGAGCGAGTTGACACCGTCAGCCAGAATGACGACATTGGCTTCGAGTTCGTCTTCTCCGGCAACGACACCACAGACCACGCCGTCGCGTATGATCAAATCATCGACACGAATGCCGGAAATGTAGTTGGCCCCTTCATCTTCCGCTTTTTCGGCCAGCCATGGGTCGAATTTTGAGCGAAGGACTGTGTATGACCGCTCGGCAGGGTCTTCGGACATGACGTTCGAATGGTCCATGGTGGTGCAACCATCTTCATTCATGAAAGATATTTTTTCATGAACAATACATCGTTCCACAGGGGCTTCCTCGGCAAAGTCGGGAATGATTTTTTCCAGACTGTGGGCATATAACCGTCCACCAGTCATGTTCTTTGCACCAGGGAAATTGCCTCGTTCGACAACGACGACTTCCAAACCGGCTTTGGCGAGCAAATACGCACAGGTAGACCCCGCCAGACCGGCACCAACTATGAGAGCATCAAATTTATCTTCAGACATCGTGAACGCCCTGAACTCCTACAAAAAATTTCGGATAGGGATGGTACCCGATTCAGGTACCATCCCGTCATATTATTTATTGGTAAAAACGGGCTTCCGTCTTTCTTCGAAAGCCTTCATGCCCTCTTGGGAATCGGTGGATTCGTAGGTCATTCTGTCAAACTGACGTTCCAGATCCAGACCTTCCTGAATACCCATGTTCAGGTAGTAGTTCAGGGCTTTTTTGGTCAACCGGTTCGAGATGGGTGCATTGGCGCTGATCTTGCGAGCCAGATCCATTGCCTCGTCCATCAGCTTTTCTGCGGGGAAGACGTCCTGGACAAGACCGATTTCCAATGCTTTGGCAGCAGTGAGTTTCTCTGCTGTGAACATCATCTTTTTGGCCTGTCCGGCACCGATGTTTCTGACCAGACGCTGGCTTCCGCCCCATCCGGCAATCAGACCGAGGGAGGTTTCCACGAGGCCAACCCTGGCGGTTTCGCTGGCGATACGGATGTCGCAGGAAAGAGCCAGTTCAAGACCGCCACCCAGTGCGTAGCCATTGATTGCGGCAATCATGGGAATCGGGAAGTTGGCGACTTTGGTCAAAATGCCACGAGCCCAGACATCGGTCTCTTCGAGATCGTCAACCGTGGGATCGGTCAATTCGCCAACATCGGCACCAGCGCAAAAGGCTTTTTCGCCTTCACCGGTTACGACAACGCAGCGCAGATCGGACTCTTCGGCCAATTCGTTCATGACGTCGCGGAGATCACGGAGCATCTGTCCGCTCAAGATATTGTATTTCGGCTGATTCAGTGTGATGACAGCAATGTTTTCGCTGAGTTCGCACTTAATCGTTTCGTATGAATATGCCATGGTATCCTCTTATTTTTCTTTGTCATCGCGGAAGATGACACCCTTGTCGTACAACTGATCGATCTGTTCCTGACCATATCCAAGGTCTTCGAGAATGGCGTCGTTGTCATAGCCGACATGGGGCATGGAACGCCAAATCTTCGGCTGGTTCACCTTGAATCTGGGAACAATGTTGACGCCCTTGTACTCTTCCTCAGTCGTCATGGTTTCCCAGTTCAGCCAGCAGTCGCGGGCCTGATACTGGGGATGCTTGACGATGTCCTGGAAGCCGAGGACAGGAGCGGCAGCAACCCGCATACCGTCGAAAATGGCGATATGTTCTTCGTTGGTTTTGGTGGTGAAATACTCTTCGACCTTTGATTCCACATAGTCGGCCTTGTCCCAGTTCATGTTGATGAACGAGAAGCCTTCCTTGAAGTCGCCGGTGCCGTAGATATCGTCGCAACCGATCATGGAGAACAGGGTCTTCATCTGCTTGCGACCGAGAATGTTGGTAAACAGGAAACCGTCTTTGGTCTTGTAAATGCCGGTGGCACCCTGGATGGGGTCTTTTGCGCCCGGACGGGGGTACAATCTGCCATCGTTCAGGTAATCGACCAGGTTGTAGGTCGAGAGACGCATCAGGACTTCAGTCATGGCGATGTCGATGCTTTCGCCTTTTCCTGTGTCGCGAGCGCGAATCAGTGCGGCAAGGGTGGAAGACAGGCCGAACATGGCGGTGAAGAGGTCGCCGACATACGGGTATGCAGGCATCGGAGATTCCGGGGTACCGTTCTGGCTCATGTAGCCGGACATTGCCTGGGCAATACCGTCATAGCAGGGGCGATCGATGAAATTGGGAT
This sequence comes from Pseudodesulfovibrio sp. JC047, assembly GCF_010468615.1. NCBI lineage: Bacteria > Pseudomonadati > Thermodesulfobacteriota > Desulfovibrionia > Desulfovibrionales > Desulfovibrionaceae > Pseudodesulfovibrio > Pseudodesulfovibrio sp. JC047. The sequence goes on from NZ_WUEH01000006.1 coordinate 9,816, forward strand.
CGGCGTCTTCTTGGCCGTAGCCGGAAATTCTGGTGATGACGAGTTTGGGGTTGATGTCCCACAGGAATTCGTCAGTGATGCCCTTCTTGATGAAGTTCGGGCCTTTACCTGCAACCAGAAAGACATCGGCTTCCTTGATGAGTTTTTTGAAAACTTCCATTCCTTCATCGGCAAAGATGTCGAGAGACATGGAACGGTCGTTTCTGTGCTCATGCTCGGAAGGGCGGTAGTTGCGGTTGGTGTCTCCACCATTCACGTTTTCGAGCCAGATAACATCAGCACCCCATTCTGCCATGAAGTGGGGACCCAGGGGACCGGCAACTTCAACAGCGGAAAAGACGACTTTGACATCTTGCAACACGCCAAATTTTGGCGGGCGGTGATTTGAGTTATCGAAGAATTCCTTCACATTATTTTTCATTGCGTACTCACTTATCGTCTGTTTGATTCAGTCTTTTTCTGAGAACAGTCTCGTGTGTCACTTCGAGAGCAGAGATTCCGTCGAGATCGTCAGAATCTCTGCTCTTTTTGAAGATTCGTTTCTTGAGCGGTGCGTACCGCTCAATCACAACGACTAGCCTCTGTATTCCTTGAGAACACTGCGGCCGAGGGTCAGGATCATCATTTCGTCGGTACCACCGGAAACGCGGGAGGCACGGATGTCTCTCCAGGCGCGGCTGGCTCTGTGATCGCCGCAGATGCCGACACCGGCGAGGATCTGGAGGGCGTCGTCAGTGACTTCCTGAGCAGCGGTGACGCAGTAGTATTTGCACATGGCGGCGTAGCCTTTATCCAGAGTGCCTGCATCGACCATTTCAGCACCGGTGTAGACCATGTGCTTCATGTTGGTCAGCTTGGTCTTCATGTTGGCAAGCTTCAGCTGGATCAGTTCAGTACGACCAATGGCTTCGCCGAACTGGATGCGCTGGTTGGCATACTTGGCAGCGTCTTCGAATGCACACAGGGCATAGCCGTAGCAGTAGAGACCGGAAATGATGCGTTCCTGGTTGAAGTCATCTTTTTGCATGGAGAAACCAGCACCTTCTGCACCGATCATGTCTTTTTCTTCCACTTCGACGTTATCGAGGTAGATTTCACCGGCGCTGTTGGTCTTCAGGCCCAGTTTTTCCAGACCGGAGATGGTCACGCCGGGAGCGTTGGTGGGAACCAACCAGTTGGTGTAATTGGTCATGGTTTCGGCATCCAGGGCCGTCACGATGATGTAGTCGCTGTATGTGGCGTCTGTGCAGAAAGTCTTCTGGCCGTTGATGTAGACTTTGCCGTCTTTGCGGACGTAGTTGGTCTTCATGGCGCCGAGGTCGGAACCTGCACCAGGCTCGGTGGCAGCATTACCAATTTTGGTCAGGCCGGTTGCCATCATCTCTTCAGCGAGTTTGATTTGCTCTTCGGTGCCTTCCCGGAACAAGACAGGGTAGGTGGTGGAGAACCAGATGCTTGCAGCGTTACCGCCAAGGCGCAGTACTTCTTCCCATGCAGCCACGAAAGTCACCATGGCATCTTCTTCCAGTCCACCGTATTCAACAGGGTTGACGATCTGGTGAAGGCCAAGTTCTGCAAGTGCCTTACAAAATCTTTCAGGGAACTTGTGCTCATTGTCGCATTCCTTGAAATAATCATCCCAGTTTTCCCGGGTCATCAGTTCTTTCATACTTGCAACAATCAGTTTTTGTTCTTCTGTCAATGCGTTAGCCATGAATGACTCCTTCCTTTGTGTGGTGTACTTCGCATACATTTAGTAATGTATATGATCGTCCACTATTTTTTGTATTAAGATGAAACTTTCGCACCTAAATTATACAACAACTCTTGAGAAGGTCGAAGCATACAAAGAATCTTCGATGGTGTTGAACAATGAAATTCAAAGAAAAGCATTGTCTCATATTCTTGTATGATGCTTGAGCTACCGAGAGTCACACACATTAAGCAATCAGTATGCCAAAGCCAAAGTTGAAATGGTTTTTGAAAAAAACACAGACGAAAGAGTCGTCGGACGTGAAAGTGTGCACAAAATTGCAGTGAAAAAAACACTCGATTGTAAAGTGCAACTTTGCGCTTCAGAGGAAATGGTCAACTGGCGGTTGACACTTTTTGTCGGGTTGGGGGTGACAGAGGTCTCAAATCGCTGCCAGACGCGTCCTTTGAGAAATTTTGGTCAATATATGCTGCCAGCTTGTGAAATTTGTGTGTATGAAAGCGGATTGAGCGGTATTGAGTGGTAATTTTCCTGCATGAATCACAATAAAAATTCAAATATCTCAAAGTCCGTGCTCCTCAATCGGTTTTAAAAAAAATCATCGGGTGGATTAAGTGATTTTGTTTCGGTTTTCATCCATGAATCGATATTTGAGCACGTCAAAAATGTTCAAAATAGAACAAGTTCCCGATTATAAGGCTTTTTTTCACAAACTGTTTTGCACTTTTGATGCATATTTCGAGTGTGTCATTTTTGGTTTGACGGGCGTACAAAGGAGGGATTTTAATGTGATACTTTTCACAATAGACTGTTTTTTATGAAGTAATTGTGATTTCGAAGTAAGCAAGATTGTCGCTGTGTTGCAATTTTGCGGGTGTGAAAGGATTCACTCGTCGTCTGTTTTTTTTCTGTTTGTATTAACCAATGCCGTGAAAATATTTTATCCAGAATTTACAGGATATTAATCAATATCTCTACTCATTGTGATTCATTAGAGCATCGAAGTGTTTCGTGAAAATCGGTCTCAATATTTTGAAAAACGCCTCGCTGCTCATAGTATTCGATATAGACGAAGATTGTGTGCTTTTCCCGTGTATTTCCCAATATTCTGTCATGTGTTACTCTGCTGTGGTCCTGCTGCAACCCAGTGATGGTGGTGTGCTTTTTGCTATTTATGGGAAATAGCAATTTCAAATACACTAGGTACAGATATGCAAAAAGAGTTAGTCGATCTTAGCCAGGAAGAGTTTGAGAATTCCCAGAAAGAGCCTGCGAATATTAATTATCTTTTGGTCATAACAAGCCTTTTGGCTTTAGGTCTGATCGTCGGATATGCCGCTCTGAATCCTGACCTTATGGGACAGCAGATGGGAGTGGTCAAAGATTTTATCAGTCATTATTTCGGCTGGTGGTATATTGGGTTGAATGGTTTTTTTTGCTTGCCGGTTTTTATTATTCCTTTGACCAAGTATGGTTCTCTCAAGCTCGGAAAGGCGGATGATGTCCCGAGTTTTTCCACTTTTTCATGGATCGCCATGTTGATTGGCTGCTCATTCGCCGTTTCAGTCGTTGTTTGGGCCGTGGCAGAGCCGCTTTTCCATTGGAAACAACCTCCTTTGGGGGCTGTGGCTGGGAGTATGGAAGCTTTGAAACAGTCATTCCAAATTACGATCATGCACACGGGAATCGGTGGGTTCGGTGTCTTTGCCGTTGCAGGCGTATGCATTGGCCTGCCAGCCTTCAGAAGAGGGTTGCCACTGACTTTTTCGACGGCATTTTATGGTTTGCTTGGCGATAAGGCCTATTCTCGACCCTTTTCTGCCGTGGTTGAACTGATTGCGATGATCGTCAACTTTCTTGGCATTGCCACATCAATCGGTTTAGGATTGATTTCATTGAAGTTCGGTTTGCATTATGTTTTCGGAATTGAACTTGATACGTTCAGGATGATCTGTCTGACAGCCGTGGTCAGCGCGGGTTTTTGCTGGTCCGTGTGGCGGGGAATCGATTCGGGAATCAAGACATTGAGCAATTTCAATGCGTATATCGCCATGGCTGTGTTTTGCTATGTGCTCCTTGCCGGGCCGACTTTGCATATCATGAATTGGATCGTGCAGGTGTTTGGTGAATATTTCGGGAACATCGTCTACCTGACGTTCCATACCGATGCCACGGAACAGGCACTTGGCGGCAAGTGGATGGGATACTGGAAGGTCTTTTACTGGGGCTGGTGGTTCTCTTTTGTGCCGTTTGTGGGTGGCTTTCTTGCCAGAATTTCCAAGGGCCGCACGCTGCGGGAAGTGTTGCTGGCATGTACGCTCATTCCCACGGTGACCTGTATTATCTGGTACACCACGTTTGGCATTTCCGCCGTGTATACCGAAATGAGTGGAACGGTCCCGCTTTGGACAGAAATTCAAAAAGATATCGGGGCTGGTTTTTACGTGATGGTGAGCCAGTGGCCCATGGGATTTTTCATTTCCATCATGACTATGTTCATGTTGATGGTCTTCATGGTCACTTCGGCTGACTCGTCTGCCTATTTCTGCTCCATGCAGTTGACGAATGGTTCGGCTGAACCGAGCAGAACGATCAGAATGGCTTCGGGAATCTCCATTGCGGTGTTGGCGGTCACGCTCATTCTCGTTGGAGGATTGAAGGCCTGCCAGACGGCTGCGGTGATTGGTGGATTCCCCATTTCCTTCCTGATGCTGCTCATGTTGTTTTCGTTGTTTAAGTTTCTCAAGTCAGAACAGCTTTAAGTGAACCCGTGTCTGCACTGTCGAGATGATGAACATAGAGAGGCTGAAACGAATCTGATTCAAGATCGTGCACACTGAAAATGCCTGATAGACGGCGTTCCACTGTTTCGACAGGGACGCCGACAGGACTCATTCAACGCGCCATTGATGCATGATAACTGTGTCAATGAACGGTGGATGAGTCCTTTTTTGGTGTCTTCAGATGAATCTTGCGTTTTTAGAAGCGTCCCGGCGTGTCCAGGGCGCTTTTCTCGTTTGGACCGAATCCCCGGTGTCGCGGCTGAAAGCGAGCGCACGACAGCCTTTTTAAAGCGTAAACTCGGAGAAGACAAAAGGGCTTTTTATGGGCTGTTTTCGTCTCAATATTGTTCTTAAAAAACCGTTAAACATCTGTTTTTATGGTATAAAATGCAGTTGGCCTGGTTGTTGCTAAGAGTATGTGAAATTTGTCCCTATGGTGTTTGTTGGAATCAATAAATACGGAGTTCGATGCGTAGGGGCTTGTCAGAGGGCAGTAGGGGAATTTGTTACGGGGTTTTACCCTGGCTAGGTTACAAAAAAGGAAAGCGAGATGGCTAAAAAAGTCTCAGAAACTTCAGGAGAAGTGATCGATCGCAGTATCGATTACTGGGTGAGTGTCCCTGCAATTCTTATAGTATTAGGTTTTGCACTGGCAATTTTCATGGACCCTGAAGGCATGAATGTCTTCATGACGGATTCTTTTCATTTCATGAACCAGAATTTCGGTTGGATGTTGCTGGTTTTTGAATTTGCTTGTGTTCTGTTGTGTCTGTATTTTATTTTTGGAAAATATGCGAACAAGCGTTTCGGCAACGAAAAGCCTGACTCCAGCACTTTTTCATTTTATGCGATGCTGTTTGCCTACAGTTCTTCCGCAAGTATCGTGTACTGGGTCTTCATTGAATTCTATTACTACATTGCTGGTCCGCCGTTTGGCATTGAGGCTTTTTCCCAAGAAGCCATTCAGTGGGGCGTTGCCTATCCGATCTTCCACTGGGGAGTTCTCGGATTTGCTCCATACGCCATTATGGGTATTGCTTTCGCCTTTTTGCTCTTTGTCAGAAACGAAGACACCTCCCGAGTCAGTGCCGCCTGTTCGAGCCTGATCGGTGAAAAACACGCAAACGGTCCTGTGGGCAAAGTCATTGACTGCATTTTCCTCGTTGGAATCATTTTCTCCAACGCCGGATATTCCTTGGCCGTCAGTGTTCCCATCATCAGTACCTTCTTCAGTAAAATCTTTGGTGTCGAGCATACGTTGGCTCTTGATACCGGCATCCTTCTCGTGGTTGTGGCGTGCATGACCGTGGCCATGTACACCGGCCTGAAAAAAGGCATGACCTTCATCAGTAACGCCAGACTGTACATGTTCTTCGGCATTGCGTTGTTCATCTTCCTGGTTGGCGATACCGGCCAGTACTGCAACAACATTGTTTCCTCCACGGCCTTGTGGATGCAGAACTTCGTGGTCATGAGCTTGAACACGAGCGCCTGGTCACAGTCCTGGACAATCTTCTACGCCATGTTCTTCATCGCGTCCGTGCTGGGAGCTGCGCAGTTCTACAGCAAGCTCTGCAAGGGCCGGACAGTCCGTGAATGCGTCCTGGGTATCGTTATTGCGAGTGCCATAGGTTGCGCAATCTTCTTCTGGTCAATGGGTAACTATGCCTTGGAAACCTATCTTGGTGATCCGGCCCAATATAAGGCCATGATCGATCAGGATCCTTACATGGCTATCACCTACGTGATTTCCAAGTTGCCTTTCTCTAACGTGATTATGGTCCTTCTGTTGATCTATGCCTTTATCTCCGGATGGACCTTTATCCAAAGCGCTGTGTACGGTAATGCACTGGTTTCTCAGCCGAACCTTCCCGCGGACGAGGACCCATCAAAATTCACCCGTTTGTTCTGGTGTGTCGTTACCTGCGTTTTGTCCATAGCATTCCTGTACATTGGCGGCTTGCAGACAGTTAAAAATGCAATGGTGTGGGCAGGATACCCAACCTTTGTGATTTCACTGCTCATCTTGTTCGCCTTTCTCAAGGATATCAAGAATTGGGATAAGCATTTGTCTTAACCTCCACCCCAATTAAACACAGAGTCTACGGAGATTGATCCCTCCGTAGACTCTGTGCATTGAAGAAAGGAATCCCAGATGCATATTCGATCATTTCAAGTCAGTGCCTACGAGACGAATTGTTACCTTGTGTCCAAAGGGACTGAGGCCATTGTCATAGATCCTGGTGACGACTGCCCGGCGTTGGTTGAGACCATTGCCAAAGAACAGTTGCACGTCACCCATATTATTATCACCCATACGCACCTCGATCATTTTTACGGTGCAATGCGACTTTCACAGAGTACGGGTGCCAAAATTTACATTCATCCCGACGATGAAGTGCTTATCGATCAGGAGATCAGTACATGGAAAGAGTGCATGTACTCGGAGTCCTGCGGTCCGATCGACCATGAGCCTCTGCCGTGTGGAACGTACCATTTCCTGGAAGAAAAATGTGAAGTCATGCTGACGCCTGGGCATACTCCCGGAAGCGTGACCTTGTATTTCCCGGAGTTGTCGCTCGTTTTTGTCGGGGATGTCATTTTTCAACGGTCAGTCGGCAGGCACGATTTGCCTGGTGGGGACTATCAGACCCTCATGGCCTCGATTCACAATGTTATTTTGCCATTGCCGGATTCGACAACGCTGTATACCGGCCATGGCCCGACGACGACTGTGGGGAGCGAAAAGCAGTTTAATCCATTTATTCGATAGTATTTTTCACCGTGAGCATGGGTGTGTAACAGCATGTGAACTGTGAAGATCTCAATCATAAAAAGAAGGAATACGACATGTCAGAAGAACTGGGAAAAACCATTGAAGAATTCAAGGTCAATGACAGTGCAAGCATCACAAAGGACATCACCGCCGAGAAGTTGGCCGCTTTTGCCGATGTCATTGATGACCATGACCCGATTCATACTGATCCCGAATACGCCAAAACCACCATTTACGGCAAATGCATTGCCCACGGTGTGTACCTCGATTGCATGATTTCCGGAATGTTGTCCGAGCTTGTCAGTGGTGGGATTGATGCGAAATTGAGCATAAAATACACCGCCCCGGTTTTTGCTGGCGATACAATTACAGCAACAGGGACAGTCAAGGAAATCAAGACAGACAGAAATAGGCTTTTTATTGATACAAAATGCGTCAATCAGAATGGCGAAACTGTTGCTGTCGGCGATGCTGTTTGCCTGGCTCGGACAGACGACTAAAGACACCGCACGGAATTTCTGTGCAATGTGAAGCGATGAGCATTGAAATGTACATGTGCCAATGATCGGCCATGATGTATCGGAGCATATACTGTCTCATACACAGCATTCAAAGCCCAACCCCACAATGTGCTGCATTTGATTTTTTCGATGTATAGCCAACGTCTTTTTTGAGTGCAGTCGCTCGGAATGATGTTCGCGGAAGTTCAGATGCATGAATATAAACCCTCAATAGGTTAAGGAGAATACGATGGATATTATTGCTTGTATAAAAGTGGTCCCAGAGGAACAAGATATTGTGACTTTGCCCAATAATGAGCTGTCTTTCGATAAGGTCCAGTGGAAAATCGGTCAGTACGATCTGAATGCCGTGGAAGCTGGCAAGCAGTTGGCAAAGCAGACAGGTGGTTCGCTGAAAGTCTTGACCATCGGCGGCGACGCTCTTTCCAAGACGAAAATCCGCAAGGACATCCTTTCGCGTGGTGCTGATGAGCTGAACATCGTTGTCACTGACCAGAAATTGGATGATTCCCTCATGACCGCAAAAGCGATCGTCGAGGCCCTGAAAGAGATGGGGTCCTTTGATCTGCTGCTGTTCGGTACAGGGTCCTCGGATATCTACTCGCAGCAAACAGGCAACCAGGTCGGTGCCCTGCTCGATATGCCTGTCCTGAATGAAGTCAACGCCATCGAAGAAGGCGGAGCCGGACTCAAGGTCGAGCGTATGCTGGAGAACGAGGTCGAAGTCCTCGAATTGCCCGTACCGGCAGTGCTTTCCGTGACGTCCGAGATCAATACCCCCACCATTCCCGGAATGAGAGACATCATGGCCGCTGGTAAAAAACCGGTGAATGAACTTTCCGCCGATATCTCCTCACTCACAGAATACAGTGAAGTTGTGAGCGATTTGGCTCCGGTCCAGAAGGACAGACAGTTGAAAGTCCTGAAAGGCGAAACTGAAGAAATGGTTGATGCCCTTATTCAGTTCCTGAATAGCTAAAAGCTTTTCATTGTTCGCAAGCACCATGCGTTACGCTTGCCAGTTTTGCTGGCGAGGTGAAGCTGAACTGGCTTCAGTGCAGTACTTTTTTGAGTGTGTGTGCTGAAAAGTACACGAAACTTGAAGAAACTCTAAATTCAGACGGAGATTATTATGTCATATACAAATGTTTTTATAATTGCCGATACCGAGGCGAACCTCAAGGAATTGTCCTGCGGGGCTTCCACATTGGGTTCCAAATTTTCCACGGTTATTTTTGATGAGCAGCTTCAGTCTGTTGCCGCTTCCTATGGTCCGGAAAAGATTTATCATTTCCAGGCTCCCGAATCAGGTATCATTGAAGACAACGCCCGTGTGATTGCCGACATGGTCCAGGCCGCAAGCCCCGAGATGGTCTTGCTGAGCAACACCACTCGTGGACGCCTGCTGGCTGGTAAGATCGGCGCGTATCTGGACACATGCGTCATTGCCGGTGTGACCGAACTGACCGAAGAAGGCACCAAAAGAATGGTCTATGGTGGTGCCGCTTTCAGAACACAGAAAGCAACCGCTCAAACAGCTGTTGTGACCTGTAATGCTGGTGTGTTCGAGGTCAGTGAAGGACAGGCATCCGGCGACGCTGCCGTTGAAGCTGGAAGCGCTGCTTCTGACGTGAAAATCAAGAAAATTGAAACACAGCCCAAAGAGGGTGTGTCCTCAAATATCGCCATCGCCAAGAAAGTCGTTGATATGGGCCGTGGCTTCAAAGAGGAAAAAGACGTTGAAATGTGCCGTGAATTGGCAAGCCTGCTGGGAGCAGAACTTGGTTGTTCCAGGCCTGTTGCCGAAAATAACGGCTGGTTGCCGAAATCCGTGTACATCGGTGTGACCGGCATTATCTTGAAACCTGAGATGATTGTTTCCCTGTGTATCTCCGGACAGGTCCAGCACATGGTCGGTATCAACCAGGCGAAAAAGATTATCGCGATCAACAAGGACGAGCGCGCTCCCATCTTCGCTTCCTGCGATTTGGGACTGGTTGGCGATGTCTATCAGATCCTTCCCATGCTTATCGAAAAGTTGAAATAAACGGATAAAATACAGGTTTAACCATCGAGATTCAGGCCTATCTCTGTATGGTTAAACCTGTTTTTTACAGTGCCTTTTTTCGTTGAATGTTGCAAAATGTTAACAATGTATTGGGTGGGATAATGAACTCGCAAATATGTCATGAAAGCATCAACGCACTGTGGGATGATTGCTTGGTGAAGGATGAGGACAAAGTATGTATCGTCTATGAATCCAAAGATGGCCAGACATCCCAATTTACCTATGGTGAACTGTATCAAAACATAATGAGGGCCTCGAATTTTTTTATTGATCTCAATATTCGGAAAGGTGACAAAGTCGCCGTCCATATGCATAGCTCGCCAGAATTTTTGGTCATCTGGTTTGCCTTGCTGAGAATAGGCGCTGTCATGGTGCCGCTGAACTGTAATTACACACAGAGAGAATGTCGTTTTATCCTCGATCAGTGTGATGTGCAGTGTTTGCTGACAGAGTCTGATTTTGTGTCTCTTTATGAAGATGCATTCTTTGCCTCGGTGACGAAAATTCTGACTCGTTCGGATGCACCTTTGGAAGGCTATCTGAACTTTGCAGAATGTATAGAGCGTCAACCGACCGAGCTGAAGGAAAAACGGGCCGTCTTTTCTGATGATCCGGCTGAAATCCTTTTCACCTCGGGAACAACATCATCCCCCAAAGGGGCAATTTTCAATCATTACAACCTTGTTTTTGCCGGGCAGTTTCATGCCGAGCAGATAGGGTTGCAGCATGATGACCGGTTTTTTACGGTTTTCCCCTGTTTTCATATCGATTGGCAGGCAATTGCCATTTTGCCGACCATTACCCAAAAAGCGACTATCATTGTCCAGGAACGATATAGTGCGAGCTCTTTTTGGGAGAAGATTCGTCGCCATGATGCGACCCTGATCGAAATGATTCCCATGATTGTTCGGACCACGATGTTGCAGCCGAAAGTTGCTGAAGAAAAAGACCATCATGTCCGTCGTGCCTATTTTTCCCTGTGTCTGTCTACAGAAGAAAAGAACGCTTTTGAAGAGCGGTTCAATGTGCCGTTGTTCAATTGCTACGGCATGACCGAGACGGTTGTGTGCAATGTCGCTGATTTCAAGAACGGCGAAGCCAATTGGCCGTCAGTCGGCAAGATTTATGATCCATTTCAGCTTCGGATTGTCGATGACCGGAATCAGCCTGTTCCCACCCTTGAAATTGGAGAGATCTGTATCAAGGGAGAACGAGGGAAGACGCTTATTTCCGGGTACTACAAGAATGAAGAGCAGACCAATAAACTGTATGATGAAGATGATTGGATGCATACCGGGGACAAGGGCTTTCTTGATGAGGAGGGGTGGCTGTATTTTGTGGACAGAGGGGCCAATCTGATTAAACGAGCTGGTGAGAATATCTCGGCCAGTGAGGTTGAAAATGTTTTGACTTCTCATGAGGCCATTGAAGAAGCCGCCGTTATTGGTGTTCCCGATCCAATCAGGGATCAGGCCGTCAAGGCATACGTCAAGTTTTATCCGGGGCAGGAACTGAGCATCCAAGAGTTGGATGATTTTTGTTCGGAGCATTTGGCGAGCTTCAAGGTCCCCTCATTTTTTGAGGTGGTTGATGATTTCCCCCATACGTGTACCGGGAAAATCAAGAAAAAGAATTTGAGCAAATCGGTTGTTTGTCCCTGCCGGGGATAATTGAATTCGTGTCTCAAGCCCCTCGATTGAATCGGGGGGCTTTTCTTATGGCTTTTTCGAAGCGTTTTTCTCGAAAGCATGATTGATTCATGGGGCTTTTCGAATTATGCACTGTTCATAGTGCCTGCATGACGCACCAGCAAAAAAAGTAACAAGACGTGTCGTGACCATGAATGGACCTCGATTGTATATTCTCTCGGGTTTGCCGGGTTCCGGAAAATCCACATTGGCTCAGAAGCTCGCTTCGGAAATGCACGCTGTCTACTTGCGGATTGATACGGTCGAGCACGCCCTCGGAGAGTTGTGTGATGTGGCGGTCGAGGGTGAAGGGTATCGCCTGTCGTATCGAATCGCGGCAGACAATTTGCGGCTTGGCATGTCTGTTGTGGCTGATTCATGCAACCCGATCCAGTTGACCCGGGATGAATGGCAGGATGTGGCCTTGGCATCCGGTGCCGCGTTCATCAATATCGAAGTGGTGTGTTCTGACACAGACGAACATCGCCGTCGCGTCGAGGGGCGTGTGTCGGATATCCCGGGGTTTTCGTTACCCACATGGTCGGAGGTGCTGGATCGGGAGTATCATCCATGGGCTGCTCCACGCATTGTCATTGATACCGCTGGTCACTCCGTTGAAGAGAGTGTCCGAATGGTGTGTGCCGCCGTGCATGACAAAGACGTGTGAGCTGGGCGTAGAGGTTCTGTCCGGTGAGGGAAAAGACGTGTCCGGGTGGAGGCGTGCCCTTTTTTCGGGCTGAGTCCAGTGCGTTTCTCATCGCCAGTAAATCGTTGCCGTTCGTTTCCCGAATTTCTGTGCTTTTTTGACATCCATTCCGAAATACAGATCGATTCTTCGTTTGAAGCGTTTATTCATTTTATCAAGGACCACATAGGGACCATCGAATCCCGTGATATACAGCTCTTTGCCGTTACCCAAACCAAGGTCGAGGAGGTCGCGGGAGACTGCCACGCTTTTTATGCCCGGGGTGAGCCTGTTTCCCCAAGCCGCCATGAATGGGGTTCCGTCGGTTTGGTTGGGCGTGGAATTGTATGCCGTCACCGTGACTTCAAGGCTTTCCCAGAAGATCGGGTTGGGCACACGGAGGCCGATTCCCACCAGAATGAGCAGGCCTGTGACCATAATCAGGAGCGAAAATTGTTTCATATGTTCACCACGGTACGGGATCAGCGTGCTTTCAGCAAGATTCAGGTGCTGTTGCGGACTTGAATTGTGGCTCTTTTTTGCGGTATTGTGTGGCAAGCACGGGAGAACAGCATGCAACGTCTGGAAGATTTCAGCCATTTGAATCGTCGAAATTTCATGAAAGCGGGAGGAATGACCGCCCTTGCTCTGGCCTTTGGCGGGTGCGCTAAAAATCCGGTGACCGGCGAAAGTCAATTCATGCTTGTCAGTGAAGCGCAGGAAATTGAAATGGATAAGAAGGCGTCTCCGCAACAGTTATCCAATGATTACGGTGCGACACAAGACAGCGCCTTGAATGACTATGTCAGCGGTGTGGGGACCTCTCTTTCAAACACCTCGCATCGGCCACAGATGCCGTATTCATATCGGGTGGTCAACGCCAACTATGTCAATGCCTACGCCTTTCCGGGCGGGACCATTGCCTGCACGCGCGGGATCATGCTCGAAATCGACAACGAGGCTGAATTGTCCGCGTTGCTCGGCCATGAGATCGGTCACGTCAATGCTCGGCACACGGCGTCTCGCATGAGTTCTCAGACAGTGATCGGTACGTTGGCTGGTGTTGGCGGTGCGGCTGTTGGTGCGGTGTACGGCGGAACCTGGGGATCGTTAGCCGGTGGTCTCGGCGGCCTTGGTGCGGGATTGTTGCTGGCGTCCTACAGTCGTGATGACGAACGGCAGGCGGATGGTCTCGGTATGGAATACATGACCCGTGCAGCATATAATCCGGATGGTATGATCGGCTTGATGGAAATGTTGAACGAGCAGCACGACCGGCAACCCAGCGCGGTCGAAATCATGTTTGCCACCCACCCCATGAGTGCCGAACGGTTGGCCACGGCGCGGAAACAGGCTGCGAACAAATACATGGGGGCCGGGGAGTATGCCATCTATCGCGAACGATATATGGATAATACCGTGGAATTGCGCAAGATCGGTCCGGCGATCAGGGAATTGCAGGATGCGGAAAAGCTCGGAGGCCAAAAGAAGTATGGTGAAGCCGAAGAGAAAATTGAGTCGGCTTTGAAGAAAGTTCCGCATGATTACACCGGGCTCTTGTTGATGGCGAAAATGCAGATGGCGCAGAAAAAATATGACGACGCTTTGCCCTATGCCATGGAAGCCAAGCGGGTATACCCGGATGAAGCGCAGGCCAGTCAGCTCAGCGGGGTGTTGTTGGTGCAGTCCAAACAATATGCCAAGGCGTATGACAGTTTCGAATCCTACGACAAGGCCATGCCCGGCAATCCGTATACGAAGTTTTTCAAGGGGTACAGTCAGGAAGGTTTGGGTAATCGTGAAGAAGCCGCCCGGGAATATTATCAGTTCCTGCAACAGGTCCGGCAAGGCGATCAGGCCGGGCACGCCTATCAACGTCTTGTCGATTGGGGCTATATCAAAGGCGAAGCCAAGCCCGCGCGCGATCCAATGGCCTATTTGGGGTAGAAGAACTGCCTCCGGCGACTGGGGGAAGAGGAGAGAAAAACCCTTTGAAAAGGGCTTTTTTTTCCTCTTTCCCCAGACCCCCATCTCCTCTTTTTTCCTAAACTTTTTATGTGCCTTCGGCAGGTGTGTACGTCCGCATGTGGGCACGGCTGTCGTATGGGGTGTGGAGTGCCTCCGGCGGCCAGAGGGGAACCTCTTGGAAGAGGTTTCCCTTTGGACTTCCTTCCAGAACTTTTTATCGCGCCTTCGGCGAGGGCATCTGTTATCCATTGAGTGGGATTGAAGAAACAAGAGGGAGAAAAGAGGCCTTGGGGGAAGAATTAAGAAGCCTTTAGAGAAAAGAATCATTTTGAGACCTCTCAACAAACGTTGTAAAAAATACAATTTTTAACAACGTTTTTTCCAAAAATCGTACAGACTTCCGCTGCCGACAGCCTCGAGCGAAGCGAGCGATAAAAAGTTTTGGAGAGTCCAGAGAACCTTTTCCAAAAGGTTCTCTGGTGGGTCCAGGGCAAAGCCCTGGTCTCGCTGAAGGCGGCCCCCGGCAGGGCTGGTCTCACCGAAGGTGCCCCCCGGAGGGAGGAGGCAATACAAAGGTGTTGTTGGTGGCAAAATGATTGACAGCGGGTTCCAATCCGGTGTGAACTGATTGTCCGAATTTTATAGAGAGGAGTAGTACATGCGTAGTAAGAAAATGACTGGTGGATTAGAAAAGGCACCGCACCGTTCGCTGTTGTACGCGACCGGGATGTCCAAGGAAGAAATGGACAGGCCGTTGATTGGCGTTTGTAACGCTGCCAATGAAATTATTCCCGGTCATGTCCATCTAGATACCATTACCGAGGCCGTGAAAAGGGGCATTATGTTGGCGGGTGGCACCCCCATGGAATTCCCGGCCATTGGTGTGTGTGATGGGTTGGCGATGAACCATGAAGGTATGCGCATGTCCCTGCCGAGTCGTGAGATCATCGCTGATTCTGTGGAGATCATGGCGACGGCCCATCCGTTTGACGCCATTGTCTGTATTCCCAACTGTGACAAGATTGTTCCGGGAATGCTCATGGCCATTCTCCGATTGAATATTCCGGCAGTTGTCGTTTCGGGCGGTCCCATGCTGGCCGGACGCAAGAAAACGGCTGATCTCATCAATGTTTTTGAAGGTGTTGGTCGGGTCAAGACCGGATCGATGACCGAGGAAGAACTGGTTGAATTTGAACAATCCGCGTGTCCGACCTGCGGGTCGTGTGCGGGCATGTTCACGGCCAATTCCATGAACTGTCTGTCCGAATCCATTGGCCTGGCTTTGCCGGGGAATGGAACTATTCCCGCAGTCATGTCGGCTCGTGTCCGTTTGGCCAAACAGGCAGGAATGCAGGTCATGGAGATGCTGGAACGGGATATCCGTCCACGTGATATCGTAACGGAAAAAGCGGTCCATAATGCAGTGACCATGGATATGGCCTTGGGATGTTCTACCAATACCACATTGCATCTGCCCGCATTGTTTGCCGAGGCCGGACTGGATTTGAGTCTCGAAATGTTCAATGAGATCAGCAAGAAAACGCCAAATCTGTGCAAATTGTCTCCGGCGGGGCCGCATTACATGGAGGACTTGAACGAGTCGGGTGGTATCCCGGGTGTCATGTCCGAATTGGTCAAACGCGATCTGTTGAATCTGGATGTCATGACCGTCACTGGCAAGACATTGGGTGAAAATCTCAAGGATCTGGATGCCAAGGTCACGAATAATACCGTGGTCCGTTCGATTGATAATCCGTATGCCGAAGAAGGTGGTATTGCCATTCTGTACGGGAATATCGCTCCGGAAGGGTGCTGTGTGAAACAGTCCGCAGTTGCTCCTGAAATGATGCAGAGTTCAGGGACCGCCAAAGTGTACACCTGTGAAGAAGATGCTGTTGAAGCGATTCTTGGTGGACATATTGTGTCGGGTGATGTCGTGGTGATTCTGTATGAAGGACCGAAAGGCGGTCCGGGAATGCGGGAAATGCTCACGCCGACCTCGGCCATTTCCGGCATGGGATTGGGCGAATCCGTGGCTTTGCTGACGGATGGCCGGTTCTCCGGCGGGACTCGAGGGGCGGCCATTGGTCATATTTCCCCGGAAGCGGCCGCTGGCGGTCCATGCGGATTGATCCGTAATGGTGATCGTATCGAGATTGATATCCCGGCCCGGGCAATCAAACTGTTGGTCAGCGAGACGGAATTGGAAGAACGGCGAAAAAATCATACGCCCGTGACCAAAGAGGTGAAATCACCTTTCCTGCGCCGGTATGCCAAACTGGTGACATCGGCCTCTCGTGGTGCGGTGTACGAAAAATAGACACAAGTCCGAATTGATTGTGAGCCGGTTGGGAACATCCCAGCCGGCTTTTTTTTGTCTTTTCCTCTCAGGTGTTGCCTATTCTGATATTCTTTGTGTAGGCTAAAAAAAGGAATACCTTGTGGACACTTTGCCACCATTGGAAGAGGGGAGAAGATGATTCTGCGGTGCTGTCTGTTCGTTGTTGTTCTTGTCCTGTTTCAACCTGTCTCTGCTTTGAGTGAACGTCTCCATGTCGTCACTGAGGAATGGCCACCGTATACGCAGAGCTGTGATGGAAAAACGAGCGGTGTGGTGACGGAAATTGTTCGGGCCACGCTTGACCGAGCCGGTTTGGCCTATTCGTTGGATGTGTACCCGTGGGCACGGGCATATGACATGGCCCGCACGCAAAAAAATGTCCTGATTTATCCTATTTTCAAAATGCCGAAGCGAGCCGAACACTTCAAATGGATCAAGATTCAGGGCTTGTCGGTGGAAATGTATCTTTTCAGCCCGAAGTATCGCACGGATATTACCCTGACCAGTCTGGACGAGGCCCGGAAATACCGAATTGGCGTGACTCGTGAAACATCCACGCACCATTTCCTTTTGTCTCGGGGCTTTCGGGAAGGCGTCAACCTGTTCCCTGTGAATTGTGAACAGCAAAATGAATTGAAATCATCACCTGATGTGGCCCGAATTGACCTGACAACCGGCGATGCCCTGTCTTTGGCCTATTGGTTGAAACATTCGGGCCGCCCTGTCGATTACTGGGTGCCCAGAGTGCCGCTTTTTCAAGAGGATTTTTATATGGCCTTTGGCCAGCAAACTTCTGATGCCGTCGTCGAAATCGTTGAACGGGCGTTTACTGACATATATGATGAAGGTCGATTGGACACGATCGTGGAAGCCTATTGGCGCTTGTTCGAATAACATTTCCTTTTTCAACAACTCGACGGGATCGTGCCCCTTGAAATGAGAAAAGCCTCCGTATGGAGGCTTGTTTTTTCTCAGTGCAAAAAAGGAAGATGCTTTCTATGTAGCATGTGACGTGCCAAACTTTTCCAGATACGAAAAATAGTTTTAAAATGCTTGTATATCAAGAGGTTGAAAGATTTACGCTGTTGCCTGTCAGTCGAGATGAAGAGGAGAGCAGGTACAATAATTTAAACTTTGTGTGGAATGCCGGGAATGCTGACAAAATTTTTTAACGCGCAGAGTACGGATTATTGATTCGGGAAATAAAATGAATCTGGATGGTTATCCGTGGTGGAATCGTGTCGGACAGTACAGAGTGAACACTGAGTGGGAAGGTGGTCCGTTCTTGTGACAGAGCCTTTCAAAAGGCACGAGAGTGAAGAGGAAAATTGGTCCTGAAGTGCAGCGAATTTCGGTCGGGATGAACAGGTCGGACTTCTTGAGAGCGAGTCTTGAAAATAATTATTTGATATAATTCGGGAGGTTAAGAAAGAGATTGATCGTATAAGACATCATCTTGTCCATGATCCATGGAAAGGCGATGAGGAGCGCGAGAAAGATGGCCACGATTTTGGGAACCATGGTCAATGTCATTTCCTGAATCTGGGTGGCGGCCTGGAGAATGGAAATGATAATGCCGACTACCATGCCGATTCCCAGCATGGGCAAAGAAATGATGAGGGTCATCTCAATGGCTTGTCGGGCAAAACCGACCACGAATTCCGGGGTCATTCGACGCACTACTCCCTGGGAAAATTTGGGTGTTCCGTCACTGGAACGTGTTGACCAGAGATCCTACGAGCAGGTTCCAGCCGTCAATGAGGATAAACAGCAAAATCTTGAAAGGTAAGGAGATCATGACAGGCGGCAGCATCATCATTCCCATGGCGAGGAGAATGGAGGCGACCACCATATCCAGAATGAGGAACGGAATATAGATCAGGAAGCCGATGGTAAATCCAGTCTTCAGTTCTGAAATGGAATATGCGGCGGTCAGCATCAGGGTGTTGACGTCTTCCTTGGTTTGGGGCCGGTCTTCCTTGGTGATGGAATAGAAGATGGACAAGTCCTTTTCGCGAGTGTGTTTGAACATGAATTCGCGGATGGGAATCTGTGCTCGGTCCAGGGCTTCGGTAAAGTTGATTTGTTCATTCATGTACGGCTGGAGGGCCGTGTTATTGATCGCCTTGCCCACAGGCATCATGATGACCATGGTCATGAAGATTGCCAACCCTGCCAAAATCTGGTTCGGGGGCATCTGCTGGGTGCCCATGGCCTGACGAATGAAGTGAAAAACGATGATGATACGGGTGAATGACGTCATGGTCAGCAGGATGGCTGGTGCCATGGAAAGAATGGTCAGCAGGAACAGAATTTCGAGGAGCGTGGACACTTCCTGAGGATCGGCCTGTCCGGCGGCCAGTTCCATCGTCAGCTTGGGAATGGTTGGTGACTGAGCACAGGCCAGGGCCGGGATCAGAACGCCTGCCAGAACGATCAGGAGGGCGATAAGCGTATGACGGCTGCCGCATCTCATTGTTTGGCCCTTTTCAAGAATGAGGCAAAATTTGTCTTGGGAGTGACTGGCTCCTGTGTGTCGTCGGCGTCTTCTTCCCCGAGCAGGGAGATGGTGTTCTCTGTCACGCCGAGCAAGAGGTCCTTGTTGCGATATCGGACGACCGCCACGGACTGGCGATTGCCGAGCATCAGTCGGCTGATGAGGCGTGGACCGTTTTGTCCTGCCATGAAGGCCGTAGGCACTCCGAAACGTTTGAGCAGGTAATACGCCAGAAAAATGACACCGAGCAACAGAAAGAGATATCCGGCAGTGGTCAGCAGGGTTGCGCCGGAATCCACCGCGGGAAGGGCCATTGGTTGGGCCACTGTTGCTGTTCCAATTGGATTAGCCAAGTTGTTTCACTCGTTCGATCGGACTGATGATGTCTGTCAGACGGATGCCGAATTTTTCGTTGATGACCACGGCTTCGCCCCGGGCGACCAATTTGCCGTTGACATATATTTCAAGCGGTTCGCCAGCCAATTTATTCAGTTCGACCACTGAACCCTGACCGAGCTGGAGTAACTCATTGATAAGCAGTTTGGTCCGCCCTAATTCTGCGGAGACTTCAAGCGGGATGTCCAGAATGAAATCCAGATCCCGTTTGCCCGAAGTGTGTCCGGCCTTGGCATCTGCTCGCATGTCCTTGAGCGCGTAGTCATGGGTCTGCGTGGAAAGAAAAGCCTGTTCTTTCTCGTGCCTGACTTCTTCCTGTTCGGTTTCGGCCAATGCCGCCGCCCATTCATCGGCCAATGCTTCATCGTCCTGGCCAACTTCTGCGCTGGCGGCATTTGATGGGTCTGTGACAGTATCCAGTCCGTCAAGCGGATTGGACTCGATGGAGGTATCGTCTCCATCCAGCAGGGCGTCGGCCCATTCCTGTGCGAGTTTATCTTGGTCTTCAGACATATCACTTACCTCGTGAAAAAGGGGTTAACCAGTGTGGCGCATCCAAAAAAACGACGGTCCCGATTGAGAAATGCAAAAAGCGTGCTACTGAATGACCATTTCCGTGATGTAGACCCTGAGTACACTGCCGTTCCCGAGAATCTGATTGAGCCTGTCTGCTATTTCCTGTTTGAGTTCGACCTTGGCTTTCATGGTTGAAAGTCCTTCATACGTCTTGCTCGAAAGGAGCAGCAGCAAGGTGTCTTTGACCTTGGCTTCATACTTGGTCAGGGCGGTCTGTGCATCGGCATCGCGGACTTCCACTTCTATGCCGAGTTTGAGATACCGCCGTCCCAATGGATCAGCCAGATTGACCAGAAATGTGGGCAACGGAACGAGTTGTCCCTCAAGATCTTCCAGAGGCGCTTGGGATTGGGGTGCGTTTTCACTGGCGGTCGATGTCGTATCAGACGAGGCAAAAAACATGGTGTAGGCAAAGTACGCCCCCACACCCAATGCGATCAGCACCACGAGGATGATGATCCATTTGAGTTTGCCACCCTTCTTTTTCCCTGCATCTTTCGAGATTTCTTCATCAGCCATATCGGCCACCTTTCTTTTCGTGTTGTGTTATTTCTATATCGCCAAATGGTCCATCTTTCCAGACAAAGTTTAGACTACTGATAGCCGCCGATGGGCCGGGCTGTCTTGAGTTCGATTTCCACACGTCGGTTCTTGGCGGAGTTGATTGGAAGGCCTCGTTCATCCAGAACCGGGAAATTGCCGCCGTAGGCAGACAGGGAAAATCGTTTGTTCGGGACTCCTTGTTCAACAAGGTACGTGAGGACGGTCAAGGCGCGGTCTCCCGAGAGTTGCAGTGGGGTTTGGGTGGTGTCGCTGGTATCGGTATATCCGGCCACATTGATGGGAGCCTCGGTATGCGTCAACATGGGAACCAGCTTCGAGATGATGAACTGCCCTTTTGAAGAGAGGGTGCTTGTCCCCGGAGAAAAAAGGATATCGTCCGTGAAAACCAGGGCCACGCCGTCCGATTTGGCCAGAATGTCAAGATTGGCATCGAGATCGTTTTTTTCAATCTCTTCGGGCAACGTGTCATCCGGGAACAGCAGGTCTTTGATACGATCCTTCTTGTCCAGCACTTCCCAGGGTTTTTCCATGAGATCAACCACCATGCGTTCCTTGACCGAAATTTGTCCTGACCCGCGTTTGTCGAGGAGACCAAGGTCGGCTGTCGTCAGGGTCACGGTGGTCAGAATGGCATTGTCCATGGACGCCATGGTCAGCAGCAGCACGAAAAAAGTGAGCAGCAGGGTCATCAGGTCCGAAAAGGTGATAAGCCAGAGTGCCAGCGGTGGACAGGCTTCTTCTTTTTTCTTTCTGGCCATGGCTATTCCAATTCCTGCGGGGTGGACACATCAAACTCAAAGCCGTCCACGGTGAGCGTGTCGGCCCGTTTGGTGCGGACTGGTGCCGACTGAATGAGTTGTTCACCCAATTGGTTTGATCGTTTGTCGAGCACTATATCCACCCGACGGTTTCGACTGCGATTCTTGGCCGTTTTTTGTGGATAATGGGGGCGGAATTTGCCAAAGGCTTCCACCTTGAGCATGTCCGGGCTTAATCCATTATTCAACAGGAATTGATAGATGGTGAGGGTGCGATTCAATGACAACCGCCAGGAAAGATCCGGGTTCTTCGAGTTGTCGCCAGCCTGATAATTGAGGCCCAGTTCGTCACGAATTTCCGAGGTGTGTCCGGCCAGTAACAGTGGATAGCGGACCTGTTTCAACAGGGGCAGAAACGATTCCAGCGTGGTGATGCCTTCAGGTGATAAGGTGGAGCCGTCAGGCCCGAACAGGAGCTGGGCGTTGATGCTCAGAATCTGGACGAATCGATTTGACCGGAAATTGATGTCCTTGTCCACGTTTTCCCATTTGAGGTCCTTGAGCGGTGCAAGGTCGCCGGTATCCATGGGACCGGGTTCCACGGTCTGCCGGGTATCTTCTCGGGAAAAGACTTCATAGCTCGCGTCATTGAATCCGAAGGTGCCGATGATGGACCCGAGAGCAACGAGTTTGCGCCGTTGGTCAACCGTGGACATGGACACGAGCAGAATGAAAAAGGTCAGCATCAGGGTCATGACATCCGCGAACGTCACCATCCATGGGGCTATCTCATCGCAGTCGAGTTTCTTTTTCTTTTTGGCCATGATTGGTCCTCGGGTCGTGCGGGATCATGCCGCTAATCCGAAATGATCCTATCCTTTGGCGGCAGATAGCTGTTCAGTTTTTCTTCGATGATGCGCGGGTTTTCGCCTTTGGATATGGAGAGAATTCCTTCCATTATCATTTCACGCAGCAGGACTTCCTCCTTGCTCCGTGCCTTGAGTTTGCCTGCCATGGGATTCAGGATGAGGTTGGCAATGATCGCGCCGTACAGGGTCGTCAACAGGGCTACGGCCATGGCAGGGCCGATGGATGACGGGTCCGACATGGTTTGGAGCATCTGGACCAGCCCGATGACCGTTCCGATCATGCCCATGGCCGGAGCCAGCGTGCCCAGAGCGGCGACGACGTCCGCGCCGGTGGCGTGTCGTTCGGCCAGATAGGAAATTTCTGTTTCCAGAATTTCCTGGATGGTTTGCGGCTCCAGACCATCTACCGTGAGCTGCAACCCTTTACGCATGTAATCGTCGTCGATTTCCTTGATGAGCGGTTCCAGCGACAGAATTCCCTCACGTCGGGCGCGGTTGGCGTAGTCCTTGAACCGTTCGATCACCTCGGCCGGAGCTTCCAGACTGGAAAAAAAGGTGTTTTTGATAACACCAATAACACCAATGACATAGCTGATAGGATAGTTGACCAGTCCGGCACCAATAGTGCCCCCTACGACAATAAGCAGGGATGGAACGGAAATGAAAATAATCAGGCTGGAGCCTGTCATGATCGCCGACAGCACCAGTCCGAATGAGAGTACTATGCCAATGATGGTCCCGAGATCCATACCGTATCCTCTGCCTTGGTTCTTATCCTCTTGGAGGTCGTGCTCCGAATATCCGTGTCCCGATGCGCACTAGTGTTGCCCCTTCCTCGACAGCCGGGATAAAATCGCCGGTCATGCCCATGGACAGGTGCGGTAATGGTCTTCCCACATGTGTTTCCAACCCGTCCCGCAGCTCTCGCAAGCGGGAAAAAACAGGTCGTGCCAGTTCCGGTTCATTGAAAAATGGCGGCATCGTCATCAAACCGACAAGCCTGATATTGTCCATTTTCATGACTTCATCAGCCAATTCCTGAAGCGAATCAACCGCGATTCCGGACTTTTGCGTTTCTTCCGCAATGTTGACCTGGAGCAGGATGTCCTGCACAACGTCAAGGCTGACAGCTTTTTTATGCAATGCCTGGGCCAATTTGAGAGAATCAACGCTGTGAATCAACGCGAATTTCCCCGCCACGAACTTGGCCTTGTTGGATTGCAGGCCACCGATGAAGTGCCAATTGACGTCAAGGTCGGCCAATGTTTCCTGTTTCTTTTGGACTTCCTGCACATAGTTTTCGCCGAAATCCATGTGCCCACTTTCGACCAAATCTCTGATGTCGGAAGCCGGGTGCAGTTTGGATACCGCAACCAGCGAGACATCATCAGGGGTACGGCCAGCTTTTTTGGCAGCTTCTGCCAAATCTTCCTTTACCTGAGCGACTGCATCAGCCAATTCATTTTTTCGAGTGTTCATAGCGTCTCGAAGAGTCCCGGGCCACATACGTCATCTTACTGTATCGGCCCAATCTTCATTGAGTTTAATAAATTAATGATTTTTTTTTCAATCTGTCTGACACCCCATGCTATAGCACACCTCTTCCTTCTGTAAACACCCGATATTTTACTGAAAATTCAATTCTACTGAAAAGTGCAATCTTTTCGGCATGGTAAACGGTTGTTTTGTCCTGAAAAGTGCGGATTCATGCCGATCAGACGCTGTTTGGAATCAGGGGTCATTCCCTGGATACAGCCGTCAGGGGCTGTCATTTTTTTTGAGAATATCGAAAGAAAAATGGGAATTTGCCCATTATCTATATAAGAAGGGTTGACGATATGCCGGATAAACGTGCATACACCGCAATCTGACCACCCGAAATGTGATTCGGATTGCCCGATGAGCAGATGTGTCGGATGGGAAACCGGAAAATTCTAACAGTCTGTTCAAGAATGCGCGAGTGCCGGCCAGTGGATTTGCTGTGAAAATGATGCAATCGTGCGTTTTTGAAGAGCCTGATATGAGAGCCGAATATGACAAAAGATCTTATTATTGTTGAGTCCCCTGCCAAGGTGAAGACTATTTCCAAGTTTTTGGGAAAGCATTTCATTGTTGACGCCTCAGTGGGGCATGTTCGTGATTTGCCCACCCGTGATCTCGGCGTGGATGAAGAGCACGATTTTGCTCCTCGGTATGAAATCATTCAAGGCAAGGAAGACGTGGTGAAACGGCTTCAGGCCGCAGCAAAGAAGGCGGACACCGTCTTCCTCGCGCCTGACCCCGACCGCGAAGGTGAGGCCATTGCCTGGCATGTTGCCGAGCTGTTGAAGCCTGTCAATGACAAAATTCGCCGCATTCAGTTCAACGAAATCACCTCCCGTGCCGTTAAAGAGGCCCTGGAAAATGCGCAGGAACTCAATGAGGACCTGTTCGACTCTCAGCAGGCGCGGCGTATTCTCGACCGGCTGGTGGGCTACAAGATTTCGCCCATCCTGTGGAAAAACGTGAAACGCGGCATTTCCGCCGGGCGTGTCCAATCGGTTGCGCTCAAGATTTTGGTGGAACGCGAAAAGGAACGCCGAGCCTTTCGGGCCGACGAATACTGGCCGTTCAAGGTGTTGCTTGAAGGCACGAATCCCCCGCCATTCTGGATGGACTTGTACAAGTTGTCCGGCAAGGCCGTGAAGCCTGGCGTCAATCATATCGGCACGCAGGCCGATGCAGAGAAGTTGCAAGACGCTTTGGAAAAAGGTGCTTTCAAGATCGATTCCGTGCAGGAAAAACAGCGCAAACGCAATCCGTTGCCCCCATATATCACCTCGACTTTGCAGCAGGACGCCAACCGCCGCATGGGCTATTCCGCCAAGCGGACCATGTCCATCGCCCAGCGGTTGTACGAAGGTGTGGAGCTTGGCAAACGAGGAACCACCGCGCTCATCACCTATATGCGTACCGACTCTGTCCGTATCGCCAAGGATGCGCAGGATGCGGCCAAGGAATTGATTCTCGAACGGTTTGGCGATGACTATTACCCGCCCAAGACCCGACATTTTAAAACCAAGGGCGGTGCACAGGACGCGCATGAAGCCATCCGCCCGGTTGACGTGACTATCACCCCCGAAGAGGTGAAGCCCTATTTGCCTGCCGAACAGCATAAATTGTATCGGTTGATCTGGCAGCGTTTCGTGGCCTCGCAAATGGCCGTCGCTACCTTCTGGGATACCACAGTCCTCGTGTCCGCCCCGGAAACCATCTGGCGAGCCAAGGGAGAACGCTTGCTCTTTGCCGGTTTTCTTGCCGCCATGGACAAGGCCAAAAAGGATGATGACACGGAGTTGCCCAAACTCAGCGAAGGCGACATTCTGACTCTGAATGAATTGAAAAAGGAACAGAAGTTCACCCAGCCACCGCCGAGATATTCGGAAGCCTCGTTGGTCAAGACGCTGGAAGAACTCGGTATTGGCCGTCCGTCCACCTATGCGGCGATTATTTCAACATTGCTTGATCGGGAATACGCCCGTCAGGAAGAAAAGCGGTTTGTTCCTACCGAATTGGGCTTCACGGTATCCGACAAGCTTGGCGAACATTTCAAGGCCCTTATGGATGTCGGGTTTACTGCCCAGATGGAAGGAATGCTTGACGCCGTTGCTGAAGGGAAAAAGGACTGGAAGGATTTGCTCAAGCATTTTGGTGACGATTTTTATCCGACTCTTGAAAAGGCCCGGACAGAAATGGCCCGTAGCCAGCAGGTCACGGACATCAAGTGCGAAAAATGCGGCAAGCCCATGGCGATCAAATTCGGTAAAACCGGTGAATTCCTGGGCTGTACCGGATTTCCCGGCTGTCGGACTATCAAGAATTTCACCCGGGACGAGCACGGAGTCATTCAGGTCGTTGAACGCGAAAAACCTGAAGAAACCGGCGTTTTGTGTGAAAAATGCGGTCGCCCCATGGCGATCAAGCAGTCGCGTCGAGGTGAATTCCTGGGTTGTACCGGCTATCCGGATTGCAAATCCATTGTCAATTTCAAGCGTGACGAGAACGGCAAGATTCAGGTTATCGAATCGGAAAAACCCGAAGTGGTGGGCACCTGCCCGGATTGCGGCGGCGAGCTGCTTCTGAAAAAGGCCCGCACTGGTTCCCGGTTTATCGCCTGTTCAAATTACCCGGATTGTACCTACGCGGCACCCTTTTCCACTGGCGTTCCTTGTCCCAAAGAGGGATGTGAGGGGGAACTTGTGGAAAAATCTTCACGGCGGGGCAAGCTCTTTTATTCTTGCTCCACCTATCCCAAGTGCGACTACGCGGTCTGGAATTGGCCCATTGCCGAGGAATGCCCGAAATGCGGTCATCCTATTTTGACCCGCAAGACCACCAAGGACAAAGGCGAACACATCGCGTGTCCCAAGAAGGGCTGTGGATATACCCGTCCGATTGAGGAATAGTTCCGGTTTCCAAGCGCGACTTTTTTCGTGTGCCGAATGCGGTTTTCCCTTCACAGGGATGACCTCATTCGGTGCGCTGCGTTTCCCCAACCGTTTACGCAGATCGGGATCAATGCTGTCGGGTTGACTGGCAGGCATTTCCCGATTGGCAATGCAGAGGATCACGTATGGCACACATGTTTCCATCTCAACACGATATTTTGACCGCGTCCACGCGTCTTGGACGGCCTGTCGATGCGGACCAGGCCGAACTCCTGGCACTCTATTTGGGCCAGCTCATCAAGTGGAATAAAAAAATGAACCTTGTGGGTAAGTCCGACTGGCGAACCGTGTTTGACACGCTCGTTGTCGATTCTCTTTATCTGGCCGATTTCCTCAATGGCCTGCCCCTGACAGAATCTTCGTTGTGTCTCGATTTTGGTGCCGGAGCCGGACTGCCGGGTATCCCGCTTCGGACCCTATGGCATACGGGAGACTATTGGCTTGTCGAGTTGCGGGAAAAGCGGGCCTTGTTCATGCGTTCCGCGCTCAGTCGGCTCAAGCTTTCCCACACCAATGTTTTTCATGGTCGGGCCGAAAATGTTTTGGATCATTTCGACACAGACGGTGCCCCACCGGTTGCCGATCTTATCCTGAGTCGGGCCTTCATGCCGTGGCCCAAGTTGCTCGAATTCATTCATCCCATGCTGCGCAAAACGTCCGATCAGCCCGGTATGGCCGTCATTTTGTCGAATGATCCGCCACCGCCTCCCGAGAAATTGTCAGATGGCTGGGTGCTTGAAAAGAGTACTCAATACCCCGCCGCAGGCGGAGAGCGTTTCTTCTGGGCGGTCCGTGTTCAAGGGGAATAAGAAGCGGAGAAATGCCTTCGGCGGTCACCTTCGGTGCGACCAGGACGCTGTCCTGGACCTGCCAAAGGCCCCTTTGAAAAGGGGCCTCTGGACTCCCCGAAACTTTTTGTCGCTCGCTTCGCTCGAAGCTGTCGGCATCCGCGTTCGTGCAGCCCTTGGGAGGGCGTTGTTAAAAATTGCATTTTTTAGAGGCTCTATAAAAAGATTTCAAACGTCTTCTTTTTGCAAAACCATCGTATTTCTTGCCCCATTTCCTCTTCCTCACATTTCTTGAATCCCACTCAACGGATGTCGTGGGGCCTCGCCAAAGGCGCGATAAAAAGTTCTGGAAGGGAGTCCAGAGGGAAACCTCTTCCAAGAGGTTCCCCTCTGGTCGCCGAAGGCATTTGCCCCTAAAAAAAATCATTGCGGGTTGTTTGTTTCGGGTTCTTCGTCTTCGTTTGCTTCGGCAGCGGCAACGCCATCTTCGGTGAGGAGTGAGGCGTAGGCATCCTTGAAGATGAGTTTCGTTGCAAGTTCGTCGGCTTTTTCGCCCAATTCCATAAGATGTTCGAGAAAATCAAGAATGAGCAAACGCCGATCTTCTTCGCCGTTTTCAAATTCGAATTTACAATCGCCGGAATCAAAATAGTTGGCCACGCGTTCCAGATAATCGATGTCGAGCATACGTATAATCTCCATTAATCGTGATGATAAGGCATGTTCTTGTGGATAGTTCCGGCCCGGTACAATTGTTCAAGAAGAACCAATCGAGCCAGTTCGTGCGGCAATGTCATGTCACTCAGTCGAATGGAATGACGAGCCGCTTTCTTGATGTCATCGGATAAACCAAACGGACCGCCGATCACAAAAACGGGCCGTTGATTAGGGGCTTCTGTCCATGTCCTTAGGCGTTTGGCCAATTCGCGTGAAGTCAATCGGTCGCCATACTCGTCGAGAATAATGAGCACATCGCCTTTTTTGACCTTGGAAAGAATGGCTTGGCCTTCCTTTCGATTCTTTTCCTGGGTGGGCAATTTGCCGGGTGCATCCTTGATGACCGATTCGTCCAGTGAAAAAAAACGGGACAACTTTTTCCAATATAGGGCACACCCATCCTTGGAAAATGATTCCTTGAGCTTCCCGACCCAGATGAATCCTATCTTGCTCATGAGACACTCAACAATTGCGCTGTGATATTTTCGCCGTCAAAATCGATACGCACATACCCGCCATCAGCCAGCATACCGGGATTGATAACCGGAGTGGTGCCAATGTGGTCCACAGCTTTGGACTCATGGATGTGCCCGGTCAGGACGAGCACAGGCTGGGTCTGTTCGATAAATTGACGAACACCTTCACTGCCCACATGCAGATCGTTGTCGATCCGATCCACCAAGGTATTGTGGGGCGGTTCGTGAATCGCCACGATCAGATGCGCAAAATCAGTGGCATCCGCATGGGTCTGGTGCAACCATTCGACGAGGGTGGCTTCCGGCACTTCGCTGGGCGTGCCGAAAGGTGTCGGTGAGGACATGCCGACACCCATGATAGCGAGATTCGGAGCCAATTCCCTGACTCGCAGGTGAAGATCCATGTCCTGCTGCCGCAAAACGGTCTGGACCGCGTCGGTGTCCATGTTGCCCGGCTGGGCGAAAATGGTCGGATTGATGGCGGCTACGGCATCGATCACGGACTGTGCCGTGCGACGATTGCCGCAGTTCGTCAGGTCGCCAGTGATGATGACCGCCTCCGCGTCAGCCAGATCTGGAATGGCGGCCAGCCGGTCGGTTGATTCGTGTATGTCGCCAAAAGCTATCCAATGCATGATCGAGTGCTCCTGAAGAAAAGTGAAAAAACTGTATCCTCGGGTCGACGGTCCCGTCAACGGACCAGGAAAGGAGGACATAAAAAAAAGGGGAGCCAGCTCGATCTCGGCAGCTCCCCGAATGGATATCGTTTTATTTCTGAGGGTCTCCAGGGACGGCGAGCTTGACGAGTTCGGCGAGTCGATCGTCAACCATCCTGTACAAGGTGCCAGCCGGATATTTTCCGGTTCGACTCGGCGTCCCACAACGCAACCCGGTGAGAATGAACATGGCCTCTTCAATGGTCTTGACCGGGAAGATGTGGAACATGCCGTCTTCGACCGCCTGCACGACTTCGTCCTTGAGCATCAGGTTGACCACGTTGTCCGCGGGCAGAATGACACCTTGTTTGCCGGTGAGCTTGCGTCGACGGCAGACCTCGAAAAATCCTTCGATCTTGCGATTGACACCACCCACGGCCATAACCGCGCCGCTTTGCGAAACCGCACCGGTAAAGGCGTATGACAAGTTGATAGGCGCACCGGACAGGGCGGAAAGCAGAGATGCCAGTTCCGCACCCGAGGCCGAATCCCCTTCGATACCGGCATACGATTGTTCAAAACAGAGCGAACCAGTCATGACAATCGGTTTATCTTGTGCAAACAACCGGACCAGATAGGACTTGATGATCATCATGCCCTTGGTGTGGATGGGGCCACCCATCTGGGCTTCCCGTTCCAGGTCGAGAATTCCGCCGTGTCCGACTCCCGCAGTGCAGGAAATCTGATGCGGCAGACCGAATTCGTAATCGCCAAAAAGAGTGACGGACAACCCGTTGGCCCGCCCCACGGCCTGTCCCTCGGTCGCGACCTTGATGACCTGACGATCATAGTCGGTCATGAATTCCTCTTCGTAGAGATTGACCCGGTAGTCCTTGGCCGCAACCGCTTCATTCAAGGCGGCAAGGTCCACGGTCTCCTTCCCGGCCATGCGGGCAAAGGCGGACGCCTCTATCATCCGTTCGCGGACAAGCGGGATATAGAGCGAAAGCCGCTTCTGATCTTCGACCAGTCGGGAGGCGAAGTCCACCAACCCGGCGATGGCCTCCCGGGTCAACGGCAGAATATTCGATTCCCGAGCCGTTTGGCCGATAATGGAAATATAATTTTTGATATTGGCGGCATTCCGGGCGGTCGCGTGTTGCAGATGCGCTTTGAGTTTGAAGTACTTGGCGAATCGATCGTCATTGTACAGCAAGACTTCGTAATGCTCGTCAGAACCAATGAGCACGATCTTTATGTCCAGATCGATCGGGTCCGGCTGAATGGTCCGGGCGCGAACCTGTTCTTGATCGACCGGGTCCTCGATGCGAGATTGGCCCGCTCTCAAAGCTCGGAGCAATCCTTCCCACGAAACGTGGTTGGACAACAGGTCTTCCATGTTCAACAACAGGAATCCACCGTTTGCCTTGTGCAGACTTCCGGCCTTGATAAGGGTGAAATCCGTGTAGAGCGCACCCATTTCGGCTTCACGCTCAATGGAACCGAGCAAATTGAAGGCGGTGGGATGGTCTTCCACGACCACAGGTGCACCCTTTGTCTTGCCATTATCCACAAAGAGATTGACTTCGAACCGGGTGAAGAAATCTTCGCCGGAAGGCAGTCCGTCGGGTAAGAGTCCGGCCAGGGATGAATCTTTGGGCGTGAATTGGTCCACGTTTTCCACGACTTCATTGACTAGGGCTTCAAAATATTCCGACAACCGTTCAACGGTTTCAAATTTTTTCGAAACCGGCGAAAAACATTCA
Source organism: Pseudodesulfovibrio sp. JC047 (assembly GCF_010468615.1). NCBI lineage: Bacteria > Pseudomonadati > Thermodesulfobacteriota > Desulfovibrionia > Desulfovibrionales > Desulfovibrionaceae > Pseudodesulfovibrio > Pseudodesulfovibrio sp. JC047. The sequence goes on from NZ_WUEH01000006.1 coordinate 40,910, forward strand.
CTCATCACGGCCTTGGCAGTCTCGCGATGCAGTTCTTTTTCCGCGTCACGCATATCAATTTCGTTTTGATTGATCTGGCGGAGAAGCGTACTCACTTCAGCCAAAAGTTCCTCGCCTTTGGCCTTGAACTTTTTACGGTCGGCGGATTTGATCGTTTCGAAATCCTTGTCGGAAATCACTTCTCCGTCCACGATAGGCGAAAGGGTCAAAACTCCTTCTTCATCAAGACTGAGCGAAAAATTTTCTTTTTCCGCAGTGGCATCCATTTCACTGAACAACTTTTCTCGTTTGGCATTGAACTTCTTGACCAGCCTTTCATGCTTTTTCTGAAAGGTGTCCTTTTCGAAACGGGCAGGGATTTCCTGTCGAATATGTGTCATGGCCTTATGTTGGGCCACTTTCAATTTCCGTCCCATGCCAGCGGGAAGCGACACGGCAATCGGGCGATCCGAATCTTCAAAATTGTACAGATAAACCCAGTCGCATGGCGGATTCCTTTTCTCGGCCGTGGGCTTGAGAAAGGATTTCACGAAATAGGTTCGGCCCATGTTCGGTTCGCCGGAAACATACAAATTATGCTCGTTGCCACTGATCTCAAGGGCCAGTGACAGGGCTTGAATTGCCCGGGGCTGCAACTTGGGATAGACATTCTTGTTCGGAATGTCCTCACTGGTTTCATACGGGATACGGGTCGGGTCCAATGTGGCCCGAAGCTTGGAGCCGGGGAGCCCTTTCAGGGCGGAAGTCTTCTTCATTGAATGCTCATGCTGTAGTTTTCGTGCCAAGGAGTGGCACTTTACGAATCTACGGTGTTTTTCTTCGGATGTCACCATTCATTCTCGACGGTTCAGGGGTGACAAGGCATTTTTGAAAGCACTGATTTTAGCCATGAAAACCAACCGAATGCAGAAAGTTTCCGTTTGGTTCAACGGGGAAAATCAGATGCTGCTATTTTCGGGATAGGGAATCCGGTTCATTCTTTTTGATAAACCACTGTACCTGTCGGCACACGCCCATGAGTAAATTGAACTCATTGCGTTTCAAATTGATCTTGGAAAAGAACCGCCGCACAGGCAACATCCAGTACTCCGGGTTATCATCCTTGAGAAAATCGATGGCCAACAGGGTGTCCTGAAAATTGTGAAACATGGTTTCCTGCTCCTGCACCGTGGCAGGGCGTTCCTCTGGCGGACCGTCCGGAATAAAAGGTCCATTTAACGATTTCTTGAAACATTCGTACAAGGTCACGACAACCGATTGCGCCAGGTTCAACGATGTTCCTTCACGACTGGTCGGAATGGTCATCAACCCGGAACACACGGACGTTTCCTCATTGGTCAATCCCTTGTCCTCGGGACCGAAGACCAAAGCCACTGTGCCGTTGCTCCGCAAGCGTTCATCCACCACATTCGTCAGCGTTTCCGGATTCATGATGCCTTTGCGCCACCCGCCTGTCCGTGCCGTGGTGCCAAACACTGCGGTGCAGCCATCCACGGCCTGTGCCAATGTCTCGACGATGCGTGCGGATTCCAACACGTGTTTCGCATGGACCGTTGCCAGAGGGAGTGCCTTTTCCATATTGAAATTGTACGGGTCAACCACCACAAGGTCCGACACGCCCATATTCAAGCAGGCCCGGGCAACGGACCCGATATTTTCAGGATATTTCGGTCGAAAAAGGATCACTCTCAATTGTTCAAGCATGTGTACCTCCACGGTCAAGCGACGAAAAGCCATGTACCACAGGCTGCACGGATGTCAAAAGCAATGCGGACCACTGTCGTACTCCGGTGCCCATTGTCGTCTCATTCTCAAGGCCTCATTCATACAGGAAAATGGACGAGAGACAGATTTTTTTGCCTCAGGGAAATGCACATAAAAGGAATATTCAAAGCCTCTTTCCCTTGACCTAAAGAATCTCAACAGACTGGTGTATAAGGGGAAATTCTCTTGACGCGCATCCAGGAACACCCGTATCAACGCCACTTAACTTCATGGAAGGAGAAAAAATGGCATTGTTCACGAAAAATGAGGCTCTGGATTATCATTCGGGAAACCGCACAGGAAAGTTGGAAGTCATGTCCATCAAACCGTGCGAGACACTCAAACACTTGTCCATGGCCTACAGCCCGGGCGTTGCCGAAGCGTGTCGTGAAATCGCCACAGACACAGACGCCGTGTACGACTATACCAACAAGGGCAATCTGGTGGCTGTTGTCTCGAACGGAACCGCGGTTCTTGGTCTTGGCAATATCGGTCCCGAAGCCGGAAAGCCTGTGATGGAAGGCAAGGGTGTCCTGTTTAAGATCTTTTCCGATATCGATGTCTATGATCTCAATATCAACGCCACGACACCAGATGAGATCGTTTCCTTTTGCACCATGCTCGAACCCACGTTCGGCGGTATCAATCTCGAAGACATCAAGGCTCCCGAATGTTTTGAAATTGAAACTCGACTCAAGGAAATCCTGAATATTCCCGTTTTTCATGACGATCAGCACGGAACCGCCATCATTTCCGCAGCCGGCATTATCAACGCCCTTGAAATTTCCGGCAAAAAAATTGAAGAAATCAAGATAGTGGTGTCCGGTGCCGGAGCCGCAGCCATTGCCTGCTCGAATCTGTATGTTCACATGGGTGTCAAACGTGAAAATATCTTCATGTTCGATTCCCGTGGGTTGATTCATGCCGGGCGCGATGGGTTGAATACATTCAAAAAGAATTTTGCCCAGGCGACCGATCATGGTTCCCTGGCCGACTGCATGGTCGGTGCCGACATGTTCTTAGGGCTGTCCGTCAAGGACGCCATCACTCAGGAAATGGTCAAAACCATGGCTGACAATGCCATCATTTTTGCCTGCGCCAATCCCGACCCCGAAATTCCCTACCACGATGTCAAGGATATACGCCCCGACATCATCATGGGCACCGGTCGATCCGATTTCCCCAATCAGGTAAACAATGTGCTTGGATTCCCGTTCATTTTCCGTGGCGCGCTCGATTGTCGGGCCACAACCATCAATGAAGCGATGAAGATAGCGGCTGCCAATGCCCTGGCTCAACTGGCCAAGGAACCCGTTGCGCAAGATCTGTGTGATGCCTACGGGGTGGACACGCTGGAATTCGGTATTGATTATATCATTCCGAAACCGCTTGATCCGCGTGTTCTGACATGGCTTGCTCCGGCTGTTGCTAAGGCCGCCATGGAGACCGGTGTTGCCCAGATCCAGCTCGACCTGGATCAATATGCACACGATCTCGAAACCCGCATGGCTGCTTCCAAGACCCGGACCAAACTGGTGGTTGATTCATTTGGTTACGAAGACTAACCATCGTCGTCCTCAATAAAACATAGCCCTGTTTCGGATTCCGAAGCAGGGCCTTTTTTTGCGTCATTGCCTGACGGGCTATTGTCCTTTATAGCTGAATCATGGAAACACACAAACGCGAAGAACTGCGTGCGCTGGCCGAAAAGAACGACATTGACCTAGACCAACTCCTGACGGCTCTTGAGGCTGACGCCCTCCCGGACGATGTCCGAGATACCATCGCCACCATCCTGGGGGACATAACACTCTTCGGACACGCGCTGGACTCTTTGGACACCTAATCACATCACGTTTTTTCTCGCAGAGGAAGGACTGTGCCAACGAATACCGTCTCTGTCTTTTTCCGCGACATCCCCACGCCACGGACGTATTCCTTAAATGTCGATTTCGACCGCCACGGGACAATGGTCGGACCCCATGACATCAGATTCGATCCATGCGCCCACGACTTTATCTTTCAATTCTTCAGACACGAAAAAGTAATCGATTCGCCATCCCGCATTGTTTTTCCGGGCATTGAACCGATAGGACCACCATGAATACTGATGTGGTCCTTTCTCAAACAGACGGAACGTATCCACATACCCCGCAGCGACAAATTTATCGAGCCAAGCTCGTTCAATCGGTAAAAAACCGGACCTGTCTGCATTGGGTTTGGGGTTTTTCAGGTCAATTTCCGTATGAGCGGTGTTGAAATCGCCGCCCACCACAATGGGTTTTTCTTTGCGAAGTTCTTCGGCGTATTCAAGAAAGCAGTCATAAAATCCCATCTTGAATTCAAGCCGTTCATCCGACATCTGCCCATTGGGGAAATAAATGTTGAAAAGATGAAAATCCGGGTATTCCAAATGCAGCACACGGCCTTCATCTTGGAAACGCGGGTCCGGCAGCCCGGTCGTTACGGCCAGGGGTTCTGGATTGGCGAAGCAGGCGACACCAGAGTATCCTTTCTTTTTCTTGGACCAGTTCCAGTAATGATTGGAATAGGAATCCGGTTCGCGGTCTTCTTCGCCCAACTGGTCTGGATGCGCCTTGGTCTCCTGCACCATGATAATATCACCACCGCAACCGTCCAACCAGTCACGAAAGTTCTTCTTCATCACCGCTCGATACCCATTGACATTCCAAGAATACAGTATCACCTGCGCCTCCCAAAAAATGAAGGGAACCGGTCTTCACCGATTCCCCTGAAAAGGCCGCCGCGCGGCCGAAAACTACTGTTCGTTCGGAGAACTGATCTTAATCATCACCAAAGCAGCAATGGTCAAAGCCAGCCCCAGGAAAAACCAGAAATAACCCATCATACGCACATCCTCCGTAAAAAACTAATACGTCAGCCGCTTGTATCAGAAAGTTCACCCAATGAAAAGAGTCTTCCCCTTTTCTGGCAGCTTGCCAAAAATGAAAAAATGTCTCCGTCCCCCCTCGCCGGGGTGGCATTAGATGCCTCCGGCATCCAGAACTTTTTGGCGCGCCTTCGGCGAGGTCCCACGACATTCATTGAGTGGGATTGAAGAAGGGGGAGGGATATGAAAGAGGGGATGGGGCAAGAAATACGATGGTTTTGCAAAAAGAAGACGTTTGAAATTTTTTTATAGAGCCTCTAAAAAATGCAATTTTTAACAACGTCCTCCCAAGGGCTGCACGAACGCGGATGTCGACAGCTTCGAGCGAAGCGAGCGACAAAAAGTTTAGAGAGTCCAGAGAACCTTTTCAAAGGTTCTTTGGTCGTCGAAGACGCCACCCCGGCGAGGGGTCGCCGAAGGCATAAAAGAACGCGTCCCCGGGGGAGGCTTGCTTCTCGGGGCGGTCTGCCGTAGAAGCGGTGCATGACACACACTGACGTACTTATTCTTGGGGCCGGGGCATCTGGTTTGTATTGTGCCATGACAGCTGTGGCGCGTGGTTTGGGGGTTGTTGTTTTGGACCATGGTGCCAAGGCGGCTCGCAAGGTTCGCGTTTCGGGTGGTGGCAAATGCAACTTCACGAATTTGCAGGTGACTCATGCCAACTATATTTGTGGCAATCCGCATTTCGTGAAATCGGCTGTTGCGCGTCTTTCGCCATGGGACGTGGTGTCGTTGTTGGCGGAAGAGGGCATCTCGTATGAAGAGCGGGAGCATGGCCAGCTTTTTACGGATCAGGGAGCTGGTAAGGTCGCGGGATCGCTGTTGACGCGATGCACGCGTGCCGGAGTGGATGTCCGGTTGGGCAGTGCGATTCAGGACGTTTCAGGGACTGGACCGTTTTCCGTGACGACAGATGATGATGTGGTGACGGCAGATGCCTTGGTGATCGCCTTGGGTGGACCTTCGTGGCCCCAGGTCGGGGCGACGGATCTGGGCTTTCGGCTGGCAAAACAGTTCGGGTTGCGTGTTGTTGCGCCACATCCGGGACTGGTCCCACTGGTCTTTCCGAAACATCTTCAGGGATTTTGTCGTGAAATGGCTGGCAATGCGCTGGAGGCCACGGTGAGCGTTGACGGTGTTCAGTTCACTGACCCGTTGCTGTTTACGCATAAGGGAGTTTCTGGGCCAGCGACATTGCAGGCATCGTCATACTGGCGACCGGGGCAATCCGTGACGATCGATTTTTTGCCGGGTCATTCCGTGGAAACGCTTGTGGAAGACCACCGGCGTTCGAATATCCAATTTCGGAATATGCTTGGCCATGTGCTTCCCAAACGACTGCCCGGCCTGTTGGTGTCGGGAGAACTCGGGGAAACATCCGTGAGCCAGCTTTCCTTGAAACAGATCGAGGCCGCATCGAACCGGATTCATCGGTTCACCGTGGTTCCGGCATCGACCGAAGGGTATGGCAAGGCCGAGGTGTGCGTGGGCGGTGTCGATACCGATCAGATTTCGTCAAAAACGATGGAATGTACTTCGGTTCCGGGTCTGTACGTGATCGGTGAAGCCCTGGATGTGACCGGCCATCTTGGCGGGTTCAATCTGCATTGGGCCTTTGCATCCGGCGCGGCCTGCGGATCAAATATCTGACACGACACAAGGGCGCGCCTTGATGGCAGGCGACTGGCTCAAGTGAGTGCGTGGGGTAAAAACGGTTAAGCTTGGGCTTTTTTCCAGAATTCCGGCCAGAGAGCGAGCAGCTTTTGCATGGCCGTGCCCCGATGGGATCGAGCGTTTTTGGTGGCGGCGTCCAATTCGGCGACATGGCAACCGAGTTCCGGGTCGATCACGATGACGTCGTATCCGAATCCTCCGTCACCTTTGTATCCGTGTCCAACCTGAATCTCGTAGGCACCGTCGGTGTGGATTTCCGTGCCGTTGGGCGCGGTGGCGGCCATGACGCATCGATATCGGCCAGTGCGCTTCTCCTCAGGAATATCTTTCATCTCGGCCAGCATCTTTTCGTTGTTGGCGTGATCGTCACATGCTTCTCCGGCATACCGGGCGGAATAGACGCCGGGGCGACCGTCCAAGGCATCGATTTCAATGCCTGAATCGTCGGCAACGGCAATGAGTCCGGTCTTTTGGGAAACAGTCCGGGCCTTGATGAACGCATTTTCGAGAAAGGTGTCGCCGGTTTCAGGGATATCGCCGATCTCCGGGAATTCGGACAGGCTCTTCACCTCGACGCCGAACGGTTTCAGCATGGCGGAGAGTTCCTTGATTTTACCGGCGTTGTTGGTCGCGAGAACGATGGTGTCCATGGCTGATCCCTTGTGTGGCTGACGGTTGAACGGTGCGGCGCATTTTGAAGAATGGACCTCAGAACAGTGTGTGGAGTGGTTTACCCGGAGTTGTCGTCTTCTGCAACCGCCAGAATGGGTGGGAGTTGCAAGGTGAGTTTGGTCCCGACCTTTTCCACGGAAATCAAGTCCACCTGCCCACCTATTTCATTGATAATTTTTTGCGTTTGGGCCAACCCCAGTCCGGCTCCCTTGTCCCGCGTGGAAAAGAACGGGTTGAAAATCTTTTCGCGGATGTCCAGCGGTATGCCTTCGCCGGTGTCTTCGACAGTAAGCACGGCGTGGTCCTGATTCATGGATGTGGTCACAAAGAGCTTGCCGCCGTCATGCATGGCTTCGAGGGCATTTTTGACCAGATTGATGAGACATTGCTTGATGAGGTCAGGATTGGCCTTGACCTTGGCCATGGACGGATCAAGATTCACCTGCAAAGTCACGTTCTGGTTGGCGCATGGCAGACTCATGACATTCATGGTGGTCTGCACCAACTCATTGAGGTCCACTTCCCGGACTTCGGCGGCGGTTGGTCGGGTGAAATTGAGCAGGCTCTTGAGAATTTTGTCCAGACGCTTGGATTCATCGAGAATGATGCCCAATTTTTCGCGGGCCTTTTCGTCCATTGCCGGATTGCGCATCAGGGAGTTGGCGAACCCGCTGATCGAAAAGAGGGGGTTGCGGATTTCATGGGCCATGTAAGTGGACAATTCGCCGATGGAGGCCAGTTTCTCCGCTTGCTGGAGTCGATTTTCCATGGATGTTCGCAGGGTGATATCCCGTCTGGATGCCACCACGTGGTTGACGGTTCCGTCTTCGTCGAAAATCGGGGTGATGTAGACGCGGAAGTAATGAACCCGACCATCCTTGTCCACCTGGCTGGTCATGGCTTCGGCCGGGGCCTTGGTGCTCATGGCGCGTTCGAACGGGTCGGGGGTGAATTCACATTCGCCGTTGCTGGAGTCCGTGAATATTTCGCAATAGGACCGGCCTAGTAGATCCTGTTTGGGCAAGGCGAGCCGTTTGACGACCACCTGATTCATGCCGACCACTGCTCCGGTGTGGTCCAGAAACAGGACTTCCTGATCGATCTGGTCGATGATGGTCTTGAGCATGTTCTGGGTGTGGAGCAGATCGAGTTTACAGGCCACCCAGACCTTGTCGGATGTCAGGAGATTGATGAAGAAACTGGCCGCGTTGCGTTCGACAAGGGTGATGCTTGGCGGGAGGTAGTTGCGAAGTTCGTGGACCAGGCCCGGACGACCTGTCGCCTCGATAATCATGTTGATTTCTGGGTGCTGGTCCAGCATGGTTTTGTACCCTGCATAGGTAGGGATGCTTCGACCGGAATCGTCGGCTTCGGGCAGGACTGTTTCGCCTGGAAGGGCGGCAGCGACCACACCGATTTCCTTGAGGGCCTCGTCGTTGCTCTGGTCCTTGAACATTTGCCAGAACGTCAGAAGGGCTGGAATATCGCCGATAACGCCTATGACATGGCGCCTGTGGTGTATCTGTGAAGTCTCTTGCAATTTGACCTCCTCACCGTACCTGTGCACACTTGCCCGAACCGATTTGAATTTCAGTTTTATACTATCGTATTTGTAGAGCCAGATCAAAGGAAATGAAATGTCACAACCATCTGACAAGAAAGTCAATGTGTATACAATAAGTCTGGGATGTCCCAAAAATCGTGTGGATACCGAGCGGCTTCTCGGCACGTTGGGATCAGCCATGACCCCTGTGGAATCGGTCGCCGAGGCCGATCTTGTCCTCATCAATACCTGTGGTTTCATCCAACCCGCTACCGAAGAATCCGTGACAACGATTCTGGACGCGGTCCGGGAGATTGCCGAGGTGTCCGGGGAAACCGGGAAAAAACCGCTGCTGTGCGTGGCGGGGTGTCTGGTGTCTCGATATGGTCAGGATTTGAAGACCGAATTGCCTGAAGTGGACTTGTGGCTGACGACCGAGGAAATTCACCTGTGGCCGGCCATGGCTGCCAAGGCGTTGGATGTGCCCGTGGACCGAGAGACGCCGCGCAATGTTTCGACCAGCCCGGCATATGCCTATTTGAAAGTGTCTGAAGGGTGTTCGCATAACTGTCGATTCTGTACCATCCCGTCCATTCGCGGCCCACACAAAAGCTGGCCGGTGGAGTTTCTGGTTGATGAGGCCACCCAGCTTGCCGAATCCGTGCCGGAACTCATCGTGGTGGGACAGGATTCCACGGCCTACGGTTCGGATCTCGGACCCGGGCATGACATCCAGACTTTGATTCGTGGAGTGGCAGCCATTCCCAAGCTTGAATGGTTGCGCATCATGTACTTGTATCCGGCCGGGCTGACCGAATCCCTGCTTTCGGTGCTCAAGGAACATGTCCCACCGTTCTTGCCGTATTTCGATATTCCATTGCAACACGCGCACCCGGATGTGCTCGCGTCAATGGGACGTCCGTTTGCCAGGAATCCGGAGAAAGTGATTGATCGGGTCCGGTCCGTTTTTCCGGATGCGGCCCTGCGCACGACCTTTATCGTGGGCTACCCCGGTGAGACCGATGCCCACTTCGAGCGGTTGATGGAGTTTGTGCGCACCACCCGGTTCCATCATCTTGGTGTGTTTCCCTATTGGCCGGAGGACGGAACGCCTGCCGCAGCCATGGACAATCAGGTGCCGGACGAGATCAAGATGGCCCGTCGGGACGCACTTATGGAACTTCAGGCCGGAATCAGTGAAGATATTCTTTCGCAGTATGTGGGGGAAACCCTGCCGGTCCTCATTGAACGTCCTTCGGATGAATGGCCCGGATTGTATGAAGGTCGAACCTGGTTTCAGGCCCCGGACGTGGATGGCATCACCTATGTCAGTGCGCCGCCAGATGTGGATATCCCCCTCGGGACCATTGTGGATGTGGAAATAGAGAAGGCGGATACCTATGACCTGTCAGGGTTGATCTAGTTCGATACGGTGCCTTGAAAAGGAATCTTTTGGGCATCGTTGTCAGATTTGAGGAGAACGGCGTGTTCAGGACCGGGAAACGGTTTTTCGGGGCACAGACTGAAAACAGGCCACCATGTGTTGGTGGCCTGTTTTTGTGTGATGACTACACGTAGTCGCCTCGGTTGAATTTGAACTGTTCGGTCGCCGTCAGTGTCTCCAATTCATCGACAATGGACTTGAGTCCTGGGGCGAGTTCGGTCTGACCGTTCTTGAGTGCGGCCACGTCTCCGGCGATTTCGTCAAGGGCGGAGTAGGCGGACTTGAGTCCTCCTTCCGGGCCTGCGAGTGTCGCTGTATACTGTTCCCATTTGTCGAGAATGGATTCCACTTTTCCGGTCACATGCGTGGCTGTATCGGGCGTCGGTTGGACAGCCCCGACAGACCCCGCTGCAATCAGGGGATTCATGATTGGAGGCGGCGCAGCCCCCTGCGTTTTTGCAGGAGAATCTTCCCGAGCCACTTCCTGGTTGAGAATATCCCCGAAGGCGTTTCCGGTCTGGTGTACCTTGTCCTTCCGTTGCGTTTGCTCCGGGCGGACACCCTCGATCTGATCAGGACGGATCATCATGGTTTTACTCCTATCCTGTGGTTTGCTTGAGAAATTGCAATAATCCTGCCAAGAGGCTTAACTTGATAAGCTGTTGAAAAATAGTATCTTTTTAAGAGAATGACCCGGCAAAAATTGCCACATGCCCGATCTTGTCACGTCATGACGATATCAAGTATAAAGAAGAAGAAAAAGGTTGTCTATTCGAGCGTGGAGAGGCATAAAAACAATAGGAAAAAACCCGTTCTTTCATGAAAGTCTTGAGCGGGGAATGGAAATACAGCAAGGAGGAAAACCATGGCTGACGTCAAGAAGATTTTGTGTGCAGTGGACTTTTCCGATTATAGCCCGATGGTTGCCGAGTATGCGAGCATGATCGCCAGATGCTCGGATGCACAGGTGGTGGTGTTGTATGTGGCCCCGTCTTTGAGCCAATATGTGGGGTTCCATGTTCCACCGAGTTCCATTGAAAGCTTTGTCGGAGAGATCGTGACCGGTGCCGAGGATACCATGAACACCTTTGTCGCCGAGAATTTCAATGATTTGAAGGTGGAAGGCCGGGTTGTTACCGGGTATCCCGCCGAGGAAATTTTGACTCTTTCCGAGGCCGAAGACATTGATATGGTGGTGATGGGAACCCATGGGCGCAAGGGAATTGATCGTATCCTGTTCGGCTCGGTGGCCGAAAAGGTGGTCAAGAATTCCGCAGCTCCCGTGTTGACCGTGCGGCCGGACTAGAACCCTTTACTGACGAGCATAAAATATATACAAGGAACGGCTTCGGCCGTTCTTTTTTTTATTTGAGATGAGGGAAATATGAGAGATTTTACCGTCCGTCCGGAAATCAGGGATTTTGCTCCGTATGTACCGGGGCTGACCATTGAGCAGATTCAGGAGAAGTATGGCCTTGATACGGTCATCAAGCTCGCCAGCAATGAAAATCCGCTGGGGACATCTCCGGTGGTGCAGAAGACCATTGCCGCACACGCGGCTCGTGCTTTTCGGTATCCGCAGAATCATTCGCCCCGTTTGGTCAAGGCCATTGCCCGGACAGCGGGGGTCGCCGAGGAATCCATTCTCGTGGGCAACGGATCGGACGAGATCATCGACATGTTGTTCCGCATGAAGGGGATTCCCGGGCAGTCCAATGTGGTGTGCTACGGCAATTCCTTTGCCATGTACCGGATGTGTGCCAAACTCACGGGGCTGGAATATCGTGAAGTCCCGCGCGGTGACGATTTCGAGTTGCCCTTGGCTGCCATGGCCGAGGCAGCGGATGAAAACACGGCCATGGTCATCGTGACCAGCCCGGATAATCCCACGGGACTGACCGCCACGGTGGATGATCTGTCCGTGTTGGCGGGCGTTTTGCCAAAGGATTGCCTGCTGGTGGTGGACGAGGCGTATATCGAATTCGCCTGGCCGCCCGAATCATATTCCCCGGTGCAGGCCTTTGACCGGTTCGAGAATATGGTCGTCCTGCGGACATTTTCCAAGGCCTATGGTCTGGCCGGATTGCGTGTGGGATATGGTATTTTGCCTCCTTCGCTGGCTGCGGTGATGCAAAACGCCCGGATTCCGTTTACGGTCAACCTGCTGGCCGAAGAAGCCGCTCTGGCCGCGCTGGATGACGAGGTCTTTTTTCATGAGACCCTGCAACTTGTGCTTCGTGGTCGAGAATATTTCACGAAGGAATTGACCCGACTTGGGTGCAAGGTCTGGCCGAGTCAGTCGAATTTTGTCATGTTCGAGCCAGTCAAACCCGCGCAGGCCGTGTTCAAGGCACTGCTGGGCAAGGGCATCATCGTGCGGCCATTGGCCAGTTTCGGCATGGGCAAATGCATTCGTGTGAATGTGGGAACCGATGCGGAAAATACGACGTTCATCACGGTACTGGAGGACATTCTGCATGGATAATCCTTTGATCGTCACTATTGATGGTCCTGCCGGTGTGGGCAAATCCACCATGGCCAAACAGTTGGCCCGGCATCTCTCCATTCCCTATCTCGACACCGGTGCCATGTTTCGGGCTATTGCCTGGACCCTTGGAGCGGGTGCCTGGGAGTGGGATACGGCGCAGATACAGGCTCGACTGGACGAGATGCATTTCGGGTTGTCCGGCATTGGCGAGGACTCGGTCCTGAGCCTGAATTCGGTCCCCATCGGTGAGGAAATACGGACCGAAGAAGTGGGCATGTGGGCGTCGAATTTCGCGACATTGCCTGTGGTTCGGACGTTCTTGAAGGCAGCCCAGCAGGAATTGGGCACCCGGTTTTCTTTGGTGGCGGAAGGGCGAGACATGGGAACCGTGATTTTCCCCGACGCACCATACAAGTTTTTTTTGGACGCCTCCGTGGAGGAACGAGCCAACCGTCGGTACAGGCAGCTCAAGGAAATGGGTGCCCCCGCCGATTTGGTCGTGTTGACGGAGCAGATCGCCAAACGGGATCACCAGGATCGCAATCGTGCCGTGGCCCCGCTTGTGGCCGCACAGAGTGCCGTGACGATCGATACGACGACAATGGACAAGACACAGGTTCTCGCCGCCTTGAAAGACGGCGTGGCCTGAGATATCACGGGGAGCGAACGAGGAGTGACCCATGCTTGATTTGAAGATGATGCAGAAGAACCCCGAGCGTGTTCGGGAGAGCTTGAAGAAACGTGGTTCAAAGATAGATGTTCAGGAATTTATCGACCTTGATACCCGACGTCGGGCGTTGATCGCCGAGGTCGAGTCGCTCAAGGCGGAGAAGAATTCGGTCGGCCCGGAGATTGCCAAGCGCAAGAAGGCCGGTGAAGATGCGTCCGATCTGCTCAAGAAGATGGGTGACGTGTCCGCTCGGACCAAGGAATTGGACAAGGAACTCACCGAGGTTCAGGCCGCTCAGACCGCGTGGATGATGGCCGTTCCCAACATTCCGCACGAATCCGTGCCCGTGGGCGCGTCCGAAGATGACAATCCTGTGGTCCGGTATTGGGGTGAAACGCCGACGTTTGATTTTACGCCCAAGGAACATTGGGAACTCGGCACTGAATTGGGTGGACTCGACTTTGAATGTGCGGCCAAGTTGGCTGGTTCCCGGTTTTCCATCAGTTTCGGCTGGTGCGCCCGGTTGGAACGCGCACTGGCTCAGTTGATGTTGAATACTCAGACCGAACAGCATGGGTACACCGAGGTGTTGCCGCCGTTCATCGTGAACAAGGCGACCATGACCGGCACCGGCCAGTTGCCCAAGTTCGAGGAAGACCTGTTCAAGCTGACCGACGATCGGGAATTATACCTGATTCCCACGGCCGAGGTCCCGCTGACCAATATTTATGCCGGTGAAGTCATTGATGAAGAACAGCTTCCCATTAAGGTCTGTGCCCAGACTCCGTGTTTCCGGTCCGAGGCCGGTTCCTATGGCAAGGATACGAAAGGCCTGATTCGACAGCATCAGTTCTACAAGGTGGAGATGGTCAATTTCTCGCACCCGGACACGTCATTTGAGGCACTCGAAGACATGACCGGTGCAGCGGAGAAGATTCTCCAGTTGCTCGAAATTCCGTATCGGGTCATCGAGTTGTGTACTGCTGATCTTGGATTCGGCGCGACCAAGACCTATGACATCGAAGTCTGGCTGCCGGGTCAGAACGCATATCGCGAGATTTCTTCCTGTTCCAACTGCGGCGACTTTCAGGGCCGTCGGGCAAACATCAAGTTCCAGCCCAAGGATTCCAAGAAGAAACAGTTCGTTCACACCTTGAACGGTTCCGGGCTTGCCGTGGGACGGTGCCTGGTCGCTGTGCTGGAAAACTACCAGCAGGCCGACGGGTCCATCGTGATTCCCGATGTCCTCAAGCCCTACATGGGCGGATTGGAGATCGTGAAGGCGTAGTTTCCTTTTCAATCTGACATAAAAAAGGCCGGGAACGTGGATGCGTTCCCGGCCTTTTATTTTTTAGATTTGGATGATCGTTACATGACGAGGACGAATCCTAGTCCCGCAGCGATTTCACCCACCATGGTCGCGCATCCGAGAAAGTCGCCATTGGCACCGCCAACCTTGACGGCCAGCCGGTAGATGGGAATCAGCATGAGCGAGACGATGACGGTTCCGGCCACGGTGGTGACGAGTCCGGTCAGCAATAGCCCGAGAATGAAGGCAAATCCGGCGGCGAACAGGGCCGTGCCGAGTGTGGCGCCGTCAATATACAGTTTGCCCAGACCTGGTCTGGTCAGATGACGGACATGGTATCCGAGCCAGACCGATGCGGCCCGTCCAAGAATGAAGGTCCACAGAATCGCCCCATATGCTTTGACGGATGCCATTTCGTGAATCAGGAGCACCTGTCCCAGAATGAGCATGATGAGACCGATGATGCCAAAGGCCCCGGCCCGACTGTCTTTGATGACTTCCCAGAATCGAGTCGGATTGGTGTGGGTGGTGACTGCGTCGCACACGTCCGACAGTCCGTCGTAGTGCAGTCCTCGGGTGATGAAGATGTTGAGCAGCACCATGAGCCAGGCCTGAATCCACGGGGTTTTGCCAAACAGTCCGAGCCAGAATGGCAGGACAATGACTGCGCCGATCAGCAGACCGACAGGAGGCATGAATTTCATACATTGGTTCATGGCTTTTTCCGGGATGACGCGCGCAGGGGCGAGTCGTGTCAGAAAACCGAGGGTGTCGATAAAGGTACGGAACATGGTCAATCCTCCCATGTAAGATCTATTGCGTCGCCCATGGACAGGCCAAATCGTTTGGCGGCAGATCGTTGGTTGACGGCGATTTCGAGAAAGCCCTGACTGCCTTCCAGTAGTCCGGGTGCGCCTTCGGGCATGTCGGCGTATGTCGTGACATAGGCCAATTCGCCTCCGGCGGGAGATATCATGTGGACGGTTTGGGGCGAGCCGAGGCAGCCCGCTTCAAGGTTGAGGACGCAGTTGCCGAATCGGTCGATATGCAGCACATGGCCCTGCGCCTGTCCCGGGGAAAGGGTCGGATGACTCCAGGCTCGCGAAAGCAGGCTGGCGGGATCGATTTCCTGTCCCAGGTCGCCGGGTGATCCGCCGAGAGCCAGCCATGCGACCAGTGGGGCGAAGATGTCTCGTCCGTGAAAGGTGTGCGACACTTTCTTGGGTGCGGCCTTGGCCCGAGAAAGATCAAATGCACGCACATCGGTCCAAGTGTGTGTCATGGCCAGTGAAAGCAGCCCGTTGTCCGGGGCGACCAGCAGTCTGTCATCGATCTGGACGCAGACAATCCGTCGATCCGTGCCCACACCGGGATCGACCACGGCTAGTATGACGGCATCGTCCGGGAAATGTTCGTAACTTGCTGCCAGGAAAAAACCGGCCTGTGCCACGTTGAAGGGCTCGACGTCGTGCGAGATGTCCACCACCTGACACGCCGGGGCTTTCTTGGCGATGACGCCTTTGAGTTGGCCGACATACGGATCGGTCAGACCGAAGTCGGTAATCAGGCCGATACTGCGAAGGTTGGCATTATTAGGATGGGTGGAGAACATTATTTAATACACCTTTCTTGACGAAAACCCCTGTCCTTGAACGTGAAAACCGGACCCCATGATGAAAAATGCGTCTGGGTCAATGGAGTAGACCAGTCCCTCCAGTTCCTTGAGCTGTATTGAAGAGATCATGGTCAACAGAACTTTTTTGGGATCGCCCGTGTATCCGCCCGTTCCATCGAGGATCGTGACGCCTCGGTCGAGATCATTGAGGATGGCCGCGTTGATGGCGGCCACGTGGTCGGAGACAATGAGGATCATTTTTCGTTCCGAGAACATGCCCAGAACATATTCGATGCCGAACGCAATGACAAATGTCATGATAATGGAATAGAGCACTATGTCTATCGAAAGGAAGAGAAATCCGCCCAGGAAACCGATCATGTTAAACCAGAATTCAAATGCCCCGAGGGACATGTTGAATTTTTCCTTGCAGATCACAGCGAGAATATCAGACCCGCCGGTGGATCCCAAAGAACGCAGTGCCACGCCCACGCCCGCACCCATGATGCCGCCGCCTGTGATGACGGCCAGCCAGATGTCGTTGAAGTGCAGCGTCCACGGGATGATATCGATGAACACCGATGAAATGACCATGCCGTACAGCGAGTAGAAAAAGAAACGTTTGCTGACAAAGACCCATCCCAGCACAAAGACCGGCAGGTTGAGCAGGAAATACCATTGTCCGGTGGAAAGCCCCTCAAAAGCGTAATAGCAGAGCAGGGCGATGCCGGACATGCCGCCGGTCAGCAGTCCATGTGGGACCGCAATGGACTTGACGGAAAATGCCACAAGGAATGAACCGAACGTGAGCAGAGCGAGATTCCAGGGAATCCCGAAGGTCATGCCGCGCAATGTTTGTTTGAAATCATACTTCATACTGTGTCTCCGCCCATGCTTCTAGCCGGTTTTGAAGCTGCTGAAAACCAAAATCGTGTTGCGAACGGGTGTCATTACGGACTTGCACGACTGCGTAAATGGGAGTAAATCGATCAGTCCGTCTTGGACGGAATATCATTCACAGCAAGGAAGGCCTGTATGAATTTGACGGACCTCATCGGAAAAGATGATCTCATCGCTTTGCAGAATGAACTGCGTGATGCCTTTGGTTTGAATGCTGACATCATGGATGCCGAAGGGAAAAAAGTGGTTGGACACACCTGGGGGAACGAACTTTGTTCCACCATTCGTGACGATGCCAAAGGTTTCGGTTCTATCTGCGCGCCAGCCGGGCAGATGTTTCACCATGTGTTGAGCACAACCAAAGAACCCATTGCCGAATTTTGTGACGGCGGTATGATGCGGGTGGCTGTGCCGGTCCTGCACGACGGAGAGTACATCGGCGCCGTGGGCGGCTGTGGACTTGCCCCCGACGATGACGAGGTGGATACCTTCACCATCGGCATGATGAGCGATCTCGATGAAGCCGTTCTTACAGAAAAAGCCAAGACCGTCGCTGTCGGTTCTCAAGATAAAATAAAAGAAATTCAATCATATATCACTCGACGGGTCGAAGAGCTTATCGGGTAGTGTCGATACTTTTCCCGGGCTTTGCCCGGACCCACCAGAGAACCTTTGAAAAGGTTCTCTGGACTCTCTAAACTTTGTGTCGCGAGCTTCGTTCGAAGCTGTCGGCAGCGTGAGTTCGTGCGGCTCTTGGGAGAGCGTTGTAAAAAAATGTATTTTTTACAGACTTTTTTATGAATTGTACAACGTGTGTATTCTGATAGATACTCTTATTCCTTTTATTTTCCCCTCTTTCCCACTTCTTCAATCTCACGCAACGGATGTCGTGGGACCTCGCCGAAGGCGCGACAAAAAGTTCTGGAAGGGAGTCCAGAGGGGAACCTCTTCCAAGAGGTTCCCCTCTGGCCGTCGGAGACATCCCACGCCACCCCGGCGAGGGGTCGCCGAAGGCATTCGTCAACTGCTCTGATTGGGTATTGGCTGGCCCATATATATTAGACAAGGCCCTTCAAATCCTTTACAAGACTGTTCCGAAACGCCGTCAACCACGGGTCTTTGTGTGTGGGCGGCATAAAAAGCGTTCCCCTAAAAGGCATTATGAGCAAAATAGATAAGATTAGAAATTTCAGTATCATCGCCCATATCGATCATGGGAAATCCACGTTGGCGGACCGGATTCTCGAGTTGACAGGTATGGTTGGCGATCGCGAGAAAAAAGACCAGTACCTTGATAAAATGGAACTGGAACGCGAACGCGGAATCACCATCAAGGCGCAGACCGTGCGGATTCCGTATACGGATACGGACGGCGAAAAGTATATTTTGAACCTCATTGATACACCTGGGCACGTTGATTTCAGTTATGAAGTGTCGCGGTCCTTGTCGGCTTGTGAAGGGGCTTTGCTGGTGGTTGATTCCACGCAGGGCGTCGAGGCGCAGACGTTGGCCAACGTGTATCTTGCCATGGACAATGATCTTGAAGTGATTCCGGTGCTGAACAAGATCGATTTGCCCAGCGCGGACCCGGACGCGATCAGTCATGAGATCGAAGAGGTGATCGGGCTGGATTGTTCCAATCCGATCATGGTTTCGGCCAAGACGGGAAAGAACGTGCAGGAAGTCATCGATGCCGTTATCAATTTGCTGCCTTCGCCTCAGGGAGACCCGGACGCTCCGCTCAAGGCGTTGATTTTCGATTCCTGGTACGATTCGTATCAAGGGGTTGTCGTGCTGTTCAGAATTCTCGACGGCACGTTGAAAAAGGGCGATACAATCAAGATTTTTTCCACGGGCAAGGAATTTGAGGTGACCCGGGTGGGTGCGTTCATGCCTGAAGCCGTGGATATCAAGGCCATGGGACCCGGCGAGGTCGGATTCCTGTGTGCGTCAATGAAGGAGCTTGGCGATGCGCCGGTTGGCGATACCATCACCAAGGCGGAAAATCCTGTTGGGGAACCCTATCCCGGGTTCAAGCCGGTCAAACCCATGGTTTTTTCCGGTCTGTATCCGGTGGAACCGGCTGAATATGAAACGCTCAAGGCCGCACTGGAAAAATTGCAGCTCAATGACGCGGCGTTCAGCTATGAGCCGGAAACCTCGCAGGCTTTGGGATTCGGGTTCAGATGTGGATTCCTCGGGCTGCTGCATATCGAGATCATTCAGGAACGGCTGGAACGGGAGTTTGAGGCCAAGCTCATCACCACGGCCCCGTCCGTTATCTATGAAGTGGCGGATATTCATGGCGAGATCATGAGTATCGATAATCCATCCAAGTTGCCTGATCCGTCAAAAATTGGCGGTATCCGTGAACCGTTCGTGCGGCTTGAAGTCCATGTGCCCAATGAATATGTGGGTGCGGTTTTGGCGTTGTGCGAGGAAAAACGGGGCATTCAGAAGAATATGGCGTACCTGACGGAAAAACGGGTGGTCATCACCTATGAAATGCCATTCGCCGAAGTCATGTACGATTTCTTTGACAAGCTCAAATCGTCCACCAAAGGATATGCGAGCCTGGATTACGAGATTATTGATTATCGGGAGGCCGATCTGGTTCGTCTCGATATTCTCATCAATGGCGACCCGGTGGATGCGTTTTCCTGCATCGTGCATCGCGAGAACGCGGCCCGGATTGGTCGGTCATTGGCCTTGAAGTTGAAACGATCGATTCCTCGGCAGATGTTTGAGGTGGTCATTCAGGCCGCCATCGGGAACAAGATTGTCGCCAAGGAACGCAATGCACCGTTTCGCAAGGACGTCACTGCCAAATGCTACGGCGGCGATATTACGCGGAAGCGCAAATTGCTTGAGAAACAGAAAGAGGGAAAGAAACGGATGCGCCGCATGGGCAACGTTGAAATCCCGCAGGAAGCATTCCTTTCCGTTCTCAAGTCAGATGACGATTAATGGCTTGCGGATCAGCCGAGATGGTTGTATCCCGTCGGTCTTTTTACATGAAAGAATGCCTTTGCTGATGGAAGTGCCCAATGGGCCACGGTGTCACGCGCCGTTTTTTTACGATTTTTAGACGTCTCAAAAATTGGAATAATCACCATGACTCAAAGTTCTCTGAAATCTTTTCGCGATACCCTTGAGGCCATTGTCGTGGCCTTGTTGCTTGCGTTGTTTATTCGTACTTTTATTGTTCAGGCATTCAAGATCCCGTCCGGCTCCATGCTGCAAACCTTGCAGATTGGTGACCACCTGCTGGTGACCAAATTTGCCTACGATGTCCGGCTGCCATCCAATCTCTGGCTTGAAACCGCAGACGGCAAGGTGCTGGCCTCGGTCGGTGATCCCGAACGCGGCGATATCATTGTTTTCAAATTCCCCGAGGATGAATCCAAGGACTTTATCAAACGAGTGATCGGTTTGCCCGGCGAGACCCTCGAAGTGCGGAACAAGGTCGTGTATATCAATGGCCAACCGCTTGACGAGCCGTATACCCAACACATCAAGACGTCCCGAGTCCCGATTCGGGATGATTTCGGTCCGTATACCGTGCCGGAGGGACAGTATTTTGTCATGGGTGACAACCGGGAAGGCTCGTATGATTCCAGATGGTGGGGACCGGTGAAACGCGAGAAGATCGTGGGCAAGGCCCTGGTCATCTATTGGTCCTGGGGATCATTGACCGATATCCGTTTCAATCGGATCGGGACTTTGTTCAACTAGCGTTGAATTTACACAAAAAAAGTAAAGGCCACCTGTCATGGGTGGCCTTTTTGTGTGTGGTTGACGGGAAAAATGCGGCTGGCAGGACGCTGCCGAGCCGTCGAGGTCAGAGATTGTCCATGAATGCACGGACATCCTGACTGAACAGGCGGCTGCCATATCGGTTCAGATGGGTGGGGTCGCCATACGCGGTGTCCGGGTACTGGTTTTTCAAGGCATCCAAGACTGGAACATCATATGTTTTTGAAAGTTCTGACACCATTGCATAAAAAGCGGTTGCTTGTGTGGGCGATATCCCTGCGATGTAGGAATCATGCATGGGCATGATGAGAAAAATCGGACGGATGGCCTTTTCGTGAAGAAATGCCAGCATGGCGTTCAATGTGCTGACATTTCGTTTCTGGCTGGCCGGGTACACCTTGTTTGATCTGCTGTGTGCGCTGGCCGGTGCATTTCGGACCATGGTTGGCGTGATGGTCTGCGAAAAAGAGTCTCTGACCTTGGTGTTCAGGTCGTGGTGAAAAATGTCGGCGTAGGCACTGGCCGTGATATTCGGGGAGTCGAGAAAGGAATAGATGTGACTGGTGTCGATACCCGGACGTTTGGCCGCTTCATAATCAAAGATGTAATGATACAGGGTGATGAAAACCGCGTCGATGCGGCTGGCCGAAAGCCGGTGAACAGCTTCGCGAACCAGCGCGTAATCTGTCGCCAGGTCCTGACTGCTCAAGGCGAGATTGAGCATTTCGTGGTCGAACACGTCCGCATTGAACCCGTTGAACGCATATGAATTCCCGGTGATGAGAATGGTCTGGCCGGATTGCCGTTGCGCGTGTTCCAGCTCAAGCAGCAAGCTCAATGTGAAGTCGATGACTCTGGTGGGATCAAGGGCCTTTTCCCGGAGCAGTTGGGAGGTGATGTCCAATGCCCAGCTGGATGCGATGAAGATGGCTGCCGGGGCGGAGTCAAGTATGTCGGGAAGGCCGTGTACGGGATGTCCGCACAGGTGCGTGTCCTGTTTTTGGGGATCGTTGTCGATGAATCCGGCCAGTTTGACGTGGGGTCTCAACGCGTGCATGTGCGCTCTGCCGTTTCCCCCGGCTCCCCATAAGTAGATGGATTTTGTCTGCACGTGACAACTCGTGTTTTGTTGTATGAATTGATGTTCCGTTCTATGTATAAAATGACGTATACTGCGAGGGTGTTTTCTTCAACCATGTTTTGCGTGTGGTCGGTCGATTTTTTTGTCTGATTTTGAAAACACTGGTTTTGACGGTGTTATTTAGGCAGAGGGAACAAACGCTTTTCATTGCCAAATCTGTAGTGTATAGCTGGTATACTGTTTAGTTACTAAACTCTTTATGCCATACGGAGGCAGTATGCGAAAAGTGCTTGCGGAAGTCGATGCGGTGACGATCTTGACACTCCAGGATAATTATATCGATGTGCTTGCCATGGATGGAAATGCGGTTGTCAAGCGGCCTATTTTGGTGAAAAATCCGACCAACACCGGGGCCACATTGTCGTTCAGTCCATTGGCCGAGCATGGTTTTTCCACATATATCACCGTGTCTGTTGACGGGCAGAGTCGAAGCATGGTGTTCGATTTCGGGTGCTCTCCGCACGGCGCGGCCTTCAATGCGGATTTGTTGTCCGTGGATTTGACGCAGGTTGAGGCCTTGGCCCTTTCTCATGGGCACATGGACCACTTCGGTGGCATGGAACAGATCGTGGAAAAGATTGGCCGAACGGATTTGGATCTGGTCGTTCATCCCGAGGTGTTCAAAAAACGTCGGTTCGTGAAGACGCCGACAGCGTATGAAATAGATTTTCCGCCATTGGCCCGTGCTGACGTGGGGGCCTTGGGGGTGACAGTGTGCGAAACAACGACTCCCCGACCAATGCTGGACGGGACCGCGCTTTTCCTCGGAGAAATTCCGAGAACGTGTGCCTTTGAACAGGGAATGCCCAACGCCTATGAAGAGCGGGATGGCACGGTTTCCAAGGATATGATCGAAGATGACTCGTCCATGGTGTTTCATCTTCGCGGCAAGGGGTTGGTCGTGCTGTCCGGCTGCGCCCATGCCGGAATCGTCAATACCGTCGCCCACGCGCAGGCCGTGACAGGGGTGGAACAGGTTCACACGATCATGG
Source organism: Pseudodesulfovibrio sp. JC047 (assembly GCF_010468615.1). Lineage (NCBI taxonomy): Bacteria > Pseudomonadati > Thermodesulfobacteriota > Desulfovibrionia > Desulfovibrionales > Desulfovibrionaceae > Pseudodesulfovibrio > Pseudodesulfovibrio sp. JC047. Next base: position 63,792 of record NZ_WUEH01000006.1, read on the forward strand.
GTGGATTTCATTTGACCGGCCCGGCGTTTGTTCATGCCATTGAACCGACCATTGCGGCTTTTCAAAAGTTTTCCCCGCAGTATGTGGTTCCGGCGCATTGCACGGGACGAGCGGCCACGCTCGCCATCGAAAAAGCCATGCCCGAGGAATTCATTGTCAACATGGTCGGTACAACGCTTGCTTTTTCCTGAGTCTTTCGCCGTGCATTCGAGTGTTTGTTGTCGGAAAACCCGTTGCCATGGGCGGGCTCTCTTGCGTGGGCATCGGTGGACACATGGCGTCTTTCAGCGTATTCATTTCCAAGTCTTAACATTATCTAGACTTTCAACGCTTGAGAGATGATTCATGGAAAAGCAAACGGTTTTTGCGGGAATTCCCGATATACTTGATGAACAGAAATACGCGCATGGTGGCAATACTCGGCGCCTTGCCGAAACTCTTGGATGTTCGCCCGAGGATATTCTTGATTTTTCGGTCAATGTGAACCCGCTTGGTCCGCCGCCGTGGTTGGGGCAGGTCGTGGGGCAGGCGTTGCAGGATGTGGATGCTTATCCCGACCCGGAGTGTCACGATTTGGTGATGGCCGCGTCGGAAAAGTTCAAAGTCTGGCCCTCGCAAGTTTTGGCTGGCAATGGCGCGTCCGAATTGTTGTTCGGTATCGCGGGTATGGGGCAGCACCGACAGGCCATCATCCCCACACCCACGTATGTGGACTATGCCCGGGCGTGCAAGGCGCATCATCTTTCGGTTGTCGAAGTGCCTATGACAGATGCGTTTCAGGTGGATTTTCCGGCCATGGGAACGCTGTTGACGACGCCGTCAATCGTGTACCTGTGCCGTCCGAACAATCCTACCGGAACCATGTTTTCTCCGGATGATCTGCGTGAAGTGGCGGCCATGTTCCCGCAATCGTTGTTTGTGGTGGATTCGTCCTTTAGCGATTTCCTGCCCGAGGATGCGGACAGACTCATTCGAAATCGGCCCTCGAATGTCATTACCGTCCTGTCCCTGACTAAATTTTACGCCATTCCGGGTATTCGGCTTGGCTTGGCCTTTGCCGATCCTGATGTGATCGTGCGGCTTAAACAGCGGTTGCCAACGTGGTCCGTGAATACCGTGGCCCAACGGGTGGGGATCAAATGCCTGCACGACGTTGGGTATGCTGCCAAGACCCGGGAACAGACCGCTCTGTTGCGGGACGCGCTCGCGTCCGGATTGCGGAGTGTGCCGGGGTTGAAGGTCCTGCCGGGGGCCGCAAATTATCTGTTGTGCCGTGTGGAACGCGTGGGACAGGACGCGGCCATGCTCAGTGAACGGCTTTTGGCAGATCACCGTATCGCCATCCGACTGTGTGGCAACTATACGGGTTTGGACAACCATTGGTTTCGGGTCGCGGTGCGCGGTCAGGAAGAGAATGATCGGCTTGTGCGGGCCATGCAGGCCGTGAATGGGACTGCGCGTCCTCCGGTCGTGAAACGGACCAAACACACACCGGCCCTGATGCTTCAGGGGACCAGCTCCAATGCGGGTAAATCCGTGTTGGCGGCGGCGTTCTGCCGAATCCTTCTGCAAGACGGGTTCAACGTGGCTCCGTTCAAGGCGCAAAACATGTCCTTGAATTCCTTTGTCACGGATCAGGGCGGAGAAATGGGCCGAGCTCAGGTCACGCAGGCCATGGCCTGTCGCCTGAAACCGGATGTGCGCATGAATCCCGTGTTGCTCAAGCCCGGTTCCGATGTGGGGTCGCAGGTCATTGTCATGGGCCAGCCCGTGGGCAACATGGCGGTGCGGGAGTACGTCGAATACAAGCCCCGTGCCTGGAAGGCGGTCAAGGCTGCGTATGATTCATTGGCCAACGAATATGACATCATGGTGCTGGAAGGTGCCGGTAGTCCCGCAGAAGTGAATTTGAAGCATCACGACATCGTGAACATGGCCATGGCGCGCTACGCGGATGCCCGTGTGCTGTTGGCTGGTGATATCGATCGGGGCGGCGTGTTCGCCTCTATGGTCGGGACCATGAGTTTGCTTACGCCCATGGAGCGGTCATTGGTCGAAGGATTTCTCATCAACCGATTCCGGGGTGACGCGAGTCTGCTCGAACCCGCGTTCGGTCAGATGTTCGAACACACGGGCAAGCCGGTGCTCGGCACCATCCCCTACATTCATTCTCTTGGTCTGCCGGAAGAGGATTCCGTGTCTTTCAAGGAAGGGTTGCGGCCTGATGGCGAGAAGCGTCCTGAATCAGAGTGCGTGGATATCGTGGTGGTGGACCTGCCTCGCATCTCGAATTTCAATGATATCGATCCACTCTTTGCCGAACCGGATGTGCGGATTCGGGTGGTGACCGACGCTCGAGACGTGGGCACGCCGGATGCCGTGATTCTCCCCGGATCGAAATCCACCGTGCCGGACATGAAGGCACTTCGGGGAACCGGCATGGCCGCCGTGCTGCGCGAGTTGGTTCGCGGCCCGCACAGGACGCGTATTGTGGGTATCTGTGGTGGTTTCCAGATGCTTGGCGAGATCGTGGACGACCCGTATGGTCTTGAATCCGAGACGACCCGTGTGGAAGGTTTTGGCCTGTTGCCGATCCAGACCACGCTTGCCCCGGAAAAGACCCTGACTCGGACACATGGTGTCCATTCCGCTTCTGGTCAGAAAGTGCATGGCTATGAGATCCATCATGGTCAGACCAAGCCGCTTTCTGACGGGCTTCGTGTGGCCCTCCGCAATAACGACGGTGACCCGTTGGGATATGGTTTGGCTGACGGTCGGGTTTTCGGCACGTATCTTCATGGCCTGTTCGATGCCGATGAATTCCGGCGTTGGTTCATTGACCAGTTGCGTATGGATAAGGGCTTGTCGCCGCTTGAACAGGTCCAGACCCGGTTTGATCTGGAAGATGCCATCGACAACCTGGCCAGTGTTGTTCGGGAAGCCGTGGACATGGACGCGCTCTATCGATCCCTTGGTCTGGGCGGGGGATGCTCTCAGGCGAGTTTGTTCTACCGAATCGGTAGGTTGTCCACAGATTAATAGTTCTTTCTTTACCGGATATTTGAATTCATGGTATGAGGGCATTGTTTTCGAACAGTGTCCTCATATGTGTTGGTGACGGCTTCAAAGGAGCGAGTGTCATGAAACGGAGTATCGGAGTGTGGTGGGCCGTGTGTCTTTTGTGTGCCACGCCTGTTCAGGCCTTGAATCTGTCTGAAAATGAGCAGAATGCGGCCAGTATACCGCAATCGCTTGGCGCGGATTTCAAGTATGTGACAGTACCATGTTCCAAAATGGAGACGCATCGCTATAAAACGATGCAGTGTGAATGTGCCGATTTCCCGGCTGTCGATGCCGATGGCCGGATGTATGTGTACAGCAATTTCAAATCAACCAACTTTAACAACATGTATTTGTGGAATTTCCACGGGCAGTTCTGTGATTTTACCAGAGCTACGTTTGTCAACGCCGTGTTTCCGGGGGTGCTTATTAGCGGCTCTACCATGCAGCACTGTGATTTTTCTGGCATGGATACGAGTCCGATGGACGCCTTGACCCAGTTCAGACGGACGTCTTTGGTCGGAGCGAATTTTCAGGATGCCGTCTTGCGAAAGGTCTTTTTTTATCGGTGCGATTTGACCGGCGTTCATTGGGATCATGCTGAGTTCAGCGATCAAACCTGTTTTCAGGATTGCCTGCTTGATGTCTCGGCCAGATCCTCTCTCCGTGATGCCGGGGTGCGATTGGTCAACAATCAGTGGATTGGGTCTGAAGAGTCTCCCAAGCCTGCCGCGTCATTATCAGACACCTTTTATGATCCCGTGTCATACCCTCGAAAGGGGATGGTCCCTAAAGGACCATAAAAGAGCAGCCACACGAATAAACGGCGACTTTCGAGTCGTCGTTTTGCTTTTGGTCCTGTCGAAGGCTGATTGACGTTTTTTGATACGCGTGAAAGCCTCCTGTCTCGCTTCATATGCAAAACAGCGGCATTCCCTTGACTTGTCGAGTGAAAACAGGTTTGAGAGTGACGAACCAGCGGCCCGTCGCCGGGTGATGGAATTGCACCGCTCAATGAAAACGTGTATCCATCCATAATTATCATACGCCATTGAGGCCCAACAGAGACCCAAAGCGGTCACCCAAGGAGGAGAAACCATGTACGTCGGACTGAAAATGCTTCGCGACTTCGTAAAAACCACCCCCCAGACTCTGGTCAAGGACGCCCAGAAGCAGCTTGAGGAAAGCAAGCTCTGGATGGCATTGGTGGTGGACGAAGATGGCAAGCTGCTCGGCTACGTGCGCAAGGAAGACATCTCCGCCGCCATGCCCAGCATTGTGACCTCTCTGGAAAAACACGAGATCAATTATCTGATGAGTCAGCTCACCATCGAGCAGATTTATCGGACCGATATCAAGACCGTGGCACCGGAAACGGAAATCGAAGGTGCCGCCGACATGATGTACGAAATGAATCTTGCCGGACTGGCCGTGGTCGATGATGCAGGGAATCTCATCGGGTATATCAATCGGAATGTCATGCTTGACGTGCTCGCCGAAGAAATGGGCTACCGCGAAGGTGGAAGCCGATTGACCATCGAAGTCGAAGATCGGTCCGGTGTTCTCTACGAAGTCGCCGGTGTGATCGCAAACATGAAAATGTCCATTATCTCCACTGGCACATTCTTTTTTAACGGCAGGCGCGTTGTCGTTGTCAGAATCGATACCGAAGATCCCTCACCCGTCGAAGCCGTGCTCAAGGAACGAGGATACAAACTCGTCGTTCCCAACGACTTCAAGGAAGCTTGGGCATAATTCTTCCAGCTCATACGTCAATCTCGGCCTGACTCTGCATTCATTGGAGTGTCAGGCTTTTTTCTGTCTTCCTACCGGGGGTCACCTTCGGTGCGACCAGGACGCTGTCCTGGACCTGCCAAAGGCCCTTTTGAAAAGGGGCCTCTGGACTCCCCGAAACTTTTTGTCGCTCGCTTCGCTCGAAGCTGTCGACGGCACGAATTCGTGCGGCTCTTGAGAGTACGTTGTAAAAAATTGTATTTTTTACATATTCTATAAAAAAGATGTAAAACACACTATTTGTACAATACCCTCTTTTTTTGAACTATTCCCTTATTTATTTTTCTGACTTCTTTAATCTTATTCGATGAATGTCGTGGAGTCTCGCCGAAGGCGCACTAAAAAGTTTTGGAGATTCTCAAGAACCTTTTTCAAAAGGTTCCTGAGCCGCCGGAGGCATTCATTTTGTTCTTCCCGAAACTTTTTATCGCTCGCTTCGCTCGAAGCTGTCGACGGCACGAGTTCGTGCGGCTCTTGAGAGTCCGTTGTAAAAAATTGTATTTTTTACAGACTCTATAAAAAAGACGTAAAACATACCATTTCTACAATACCCTCTTTTTTTTGAACTATTCCCTTTTTTATTTTTCTGACTTCTTCAATCCCACTCAATGAATGTCGTGGAGTCTCGCCGAAGGCGCACTAAAAAGTTTTGGAGATTCTCAAGAACCTTTTTCAAAAGGTTCCTGAGCCGCCGGAGGCATTCTTTTTTTTTGATTCTCAAAGGAAATCAGCTCATCCGGATTGATGAACAGGTAGCGAGATGTCATATCGGCCAGTGCCGCGTACAACCTGCCTTGCTCGATTGATGGCGTGTCGAGAGCCACGGAATGAAGGGTCTCCTCAAAGGCATTGGCGACAATCGCGGCGGCGGCATCCATATCGGTCACGCGTAAATGGTCGTTGATTGACGTGAAAAATTGACTCAGTTTTTGGATGATGTCTTCGCGTTCTTTGGTTGCGAGTTCTTGAAAATCCTCATCAATATAGCGCATGGAGAGCATCACTCGGAGCAGGTTGGATGACATGGAGTGTGATTCATGCCCGAGTCGAATGATGTGCTGGACTATTTCTCGGCCAGTGATGCCTTTCTGGATTTTTTGTGCCAACAACGGGAAAATGGACTGATCCACTTCAAACAGGTGGTGATTGATGATTTCGAGCAGAATGGCTTTCTTGTCGGGAAAATACGCGTAGAATGTCCCGATGGATACCCCTGCGGCTGCGGCGATTTTTTTGGCATTGGTCCCATGAAATCCCTGTGCTTCGAATTCGAGCATGGCGGCATCCATGAGACGGTTCCGTTTTTCAATGCTTCGAGCCTGCTGGGGGATGCGTGTGGTGAGCTGCGTGGTCATATCTGACTCCAGATACATTTCGGTCGTTTAATTCTTGGTGAGCACGGCGGCTCGACTCATGAATATGGCCGGGAGGGCTTCCAGTTCGAATCCGGCCTTGATGGCCACATCTATTTCTTTTTGGAAATCCGCTGTGGAAACATGGAATTTCGGTTCCACAACCACCATGAGACAATGCTGTTTGACGCATGCCGCCATGCGTTCGAAATACCGTGTGACATCAGGAACTTCATGCACCATATACGCGGCAAGTGCAAAGTCCGCCTTGGGCAGATCGCCAATGTCGTGCGCTTCACAATGCCGTGTCTTGATGATGTGGTTCAACCCGGCCTGTCGTGCTTTATCTTGAAGAACCTCCAACGCCTCGGCTTGAAGATCGACCGCTGTGACCGTGCCGGTTCGGCCCACCATGCGCGCTAGGGCCAGAGAAAAGAATCCGGTGCCGCACCCCGTGTCCACAACCTGCATCCCTGGTTCGACCAAATGACCGAACATTTTGTTGGGGGATTGCAACATCCCGCGGACAGGGTTGTTGAGTGTCCATTGCTTGCGCCAGGACATGACATGGATTTCTCGGCTGGTGTCAGTTGAATTCATGGGTGTCTCCTTTGTTGTGTGTGAAATATAAATATGAACTCATGTTCATATTGTCAAGCACAAAACTCAACTATCGCACAAGGAGAGGAGGGGTGGTTATGCGTGGCGCATGGTCAGCATGATGTCTGTTCCGGTCATTTCCGTGTTGATGATGCGGAAGTTGACAGCGTCCGCCATGGAGACGGAGGCCCGACCGGAGTAGGCGGCGGGGGCGAGATTGTCACCAAGTATGCGGGGGGTGACAAAATGAATGAGTTCATCAGCCAGCCCTTGTTCGATAAGGGTCATGGCGAATGTACCACCGCCTTCGCACAGGGTGTAGTGACATCCTTTTTCGTACCGGAGTCGTTCGAAGCCGTAGGCAAGTGTCAGGTTGCCGGGGGAGCCGGGCAGGGGCCAGACCGAGGAACCCCGGCTGCGGAGTCGGTCGGCGGCTGTGCTTCGGGCCGCTGATTCTGTGGTCATGAAGATAGCCTGTTCTGGGCGGTCCCTGAGCAGGGTGTGTGACGCCGGGTCTTCCGGCAGTCGAGAGGTCACTACCACGCCAAAGGGCTGAATGAAATCGTCGGGCAGGGTGTCAAGACGACAGGTCAGGCTGGGATTATCGGCGTAAAAAGTGGTTCCCCCGACAACGACGGCACCGACCATTCCACGAAGAGCATGGACCCGAGCAAAAGATTCCGGGCTGGAAACAGGTTCTGGTTTTCGTTCACGGGAAGCGATTTTGCCATCCAGTGTGGCGGCCATCTTGACGATGTTGAATGGCGAGTGGGAGCGTTGCCACAGGAGAAAATCGGCAATGAGGTCGGTGCATTGCTGTTCGAGAATACCGACAGTCACTTGGATGCCGTGGTGCTTCAGCTTTTCGACACCACCGGCGGCAACAGGGTTGGGGTCGCGGGTCCCGACGCAGACTTTGGCGATACCGGCCTCGATGATGGCGTCGGTGCATGGCGGTGTTTTTCCGTGATGGTTGCACGGTTCGAGCGTGACAAACATGGTCATCCCGGTCGGGTCAATGCCGAGTTCCCGGGCATTGGCCAGACATTCCCGTTCGGCATGGAGCTGTCCACATCTGGTGTGCCATCCACGAGCAACGATACGCCCGTCGTCAACGAGGACCGCGCCGACGCAGGGATTGGGCGCGGTCGCACCTCGTCCTTGCGTGGCCAGTCTAATGGCTTCGGCCATGAAACGTTCGTCGTTAGATGAATTCGCCTTCCATGAACACATAGTTCACTCCTGCTTCGGTCAGCATTTCTTCGGACAGTTCGTCTGGGTAGTTCTCTGCAAAGTAGATGTTCTGCACTTCGCAGTTAATAAGCATTTTTGTACAGAGAATGCAGGGTTTTGTCGTGCAATAGATGTCGCATCCCTTGAGGTCGACACTATGTGTGGCTGCCTGGATGATGACGTTTTGTTCGGCGTGAAGGCCTCGGCAGAGTTCATGCCGTTCTCCAGAGGGAATCCCCAGTTTGTCGCGGAGGCAGCCGACATCTTCGCAGTGTGGGATGTTGGTGGGAACGCCGTTGTATCCTGTCGCCAGAATACGTTTGTCGCGGACGGCGATGGCCCCGACAGCGCGGCGGATACAGGTGGAGCGCTGGGCCACCAGGTGGGCAATGCGCATGAAATATTCGGGCCAGGGTAATCGGTTTGGCATGAAAGCTCCTCAAACAGTCGAAAAAAGTAAAAGATGGTATGCCGTATTTATCAGGTCTTGCACTGAAAGAAAACAGGCGTGAACCGGCTTGTTCCATTGTGGGGTGAGCCGGTGGATGTGTGAGAGAAAGGGAAGCGCCCGTCCCGGGGCGCGAATATTAGATGCCTCAGCCGCCTCCAGAACCGCAGCCGGAATCCTGTACTGCATCGAGGTTCAAGCTTGGGCCGTCGGTTTGAATCGCGCAAACGCTGAGTTGTTTTTCTGTTTTTTCAGAACCACAGTTTGGACAGGGAACTGCGGCGTCTTGAGAAAAGACCAGTTCTTCGAAATTCGTGCCACAGTCCTGACAGGTATATTCATATATGGGCATGGAGAAACCTCGGGTAACATGATTGCTGTGCTGTTTCCAATGTGAAACTTTTGGGGCTGATGTCAAGGAAAGTCACTTGCACTTTGCACCGAATTTGTGCAAAAAAAGTGCATATGGCTGCACAGGGTATTGAGTCAGGTGTTGTTTGCTTTTTTGAAATATCATTGAAATCGATGCATTGCAAAGTTGGCACGGCATGTGCTTTACCTAGGGCACAAGAGGGAAATCCCTTCTTCCTGTTTGCACCAACATTTTAACGTATCGGAGGAACAATGAAGAAAAGAAATATCACCATCACGGCTCTGGCCGCGGTTTTGGTTTTGAGCATGGCCGCAGTGGCCATGGCCGGGCACGGATATGGGCACGGCAAGCGGAGCGGGAACGGGTGTGCCGTTTATGGCATGTATAACCAGTTGACCCCGGAGAAGCAGGCGGCGGTCGATACGATCGTTGACAAATATCAGCCTAAGATGACGGCAATGCGCGACCAGATTCGAGCTAAGCACACGACGTTGCAGGCCATGGTCAATGGCGGCAACGCCGATGAGCAGAAGATCACTGCGCTGACCAAGGACATCAGTTCCCTGCGTGATCAGATGCGTGATACCCGTGACGCCATGCACGCGGAATTGGAAAAGGAAACAGGTATCGTCGCTTTTAACGAACGTGGTCGCGGGTATGCCGGAGACTGTTATGGTCAGGGGCGTGGAGCCGGACACGGTTATGGCGGTCATGGTCAGGGTGGTCATGGGTACCATCAGGGACAGGGCAACCAGGTTCAGTAGAAAATATTTCCTTTAATCAGGAAAACAGGATGCTTGTGGGACGGTCTACCATGGTGGTGGCCGTCCCGCAAAAAGTTGAAAAACAACGTATGACTTCACGCGGAGGACTTGTTACAATGATTTGTCCTTTGCGTCGGGGGTTTTTTTATGGTGAGGAAAATTGTTTCGCTGACCGGACTGCTGTCCTTTCTTGTCACGCTGTTGACCAGCGTGATTTTGTACATTGTGCCCGAGGGACGTGTTGCCTATTGGGCGGATTGGCACTTGATCGGTCTGACCAAACACCAATGGGGCGACATTCATGTGACCATCGGGGCACTTTTTCTGGTGTCCATGGTTGTGCATATCTGGCTCAATTGGAAACCGCTTATGAGTGCGATGAAAAATCGTGCGCGGGAGCTGGTTGTCCTGACCGGACCGATGTTCGTCAGCCTGCTCCTGACGCTGTTTGTTCTTGTTGGCACGTTGCTTGGCCTTCCGCCCATGCAGCAGATTCTCGACTGGTCAGCTGAAATAAAGGAAGAGGCCACCGTAATATATGGCAATCCTCCGTATGGTCATGCAGAAACGAGTCCGCTTATGAAATTTTGTGGATTCCTCGGCCTCGACGCGCATCAGGCCGTGAAAACGCTTCATGCCGCCGGATATGATCCCACATTGAATGAATATTCTGTCATCAAGGATATTGCTCGTTCAAAAGGTGTCAGTCCTCAACAAGTATATGATACCATTCGGCAGGGTCAGGTCGTGGATCCGTATGCCTCCATGCCGGATCTGCCTCCCGTGGGCACTGGGAAATTCACGATCGCGACCGTGTGCGCCACCTACGGGCTTGACGTTCACGATGTTTTGGCGAAATTGAAAGCGGCGGGCATGGATGCCACGCCTGAGAGTTCTTTCAAGGCTCTGGCTGCAAAGCACGGGGGATCGCCCAAGGACATTTATTTGAGTATCAAGGGTCGGTAATCGTATGGAAGTTGTTCATTCCGATGAAAAAGAAAAAGGACCGTTGGTCGCCCTTGTCCTGGCACTTATCGTGCTGGGTGTGGGAAGTCTGTATCTGACATGGCGATCCATTGCGCAGCAGCGCAAGATTGTCGAGGATCACATGATAATGACCGGCAATTCGATTCTTCGCGGTGTGGACAACAATATCTTGCGCATTGCCAGGAATTTGCGCATTTCCCCACAGGCTCCGGAGCTTTTTCAGGCCATGTCGGAAGAATTGTTCGCCGAGTTGGTGAAATCCGAAGATATCGTCTTTATCACACTTTTTGGTGAGGATGGCCGGTCTTTGGTCTCTTCGGGCGAAGAAGAGCCACCAGTGTTCAGCCTGCCCGACTCCGTGACGAGTGATATTGAACCAGGGCGGGCCTGGCATGTGGTCACGCAGATTGGTAAAAAGAGTGTGCTCATTTCCGGTGTCCGTACCCAGCCTGGAATTTCGACGTTGTGTGGACTGCATCCGCTGCCGGACGGGACGCGACCTGGTGGGAACCACATGTCGCACCGTGGGCAAGGGATGATGCGTGGTTTGGGCAAGGATGGTAATGAACCACCGGCGTTTCTTGTGGTTGGTCTCAATGCGGAAAAACATATGGCCCAGTTTCGACAATATCGTCGGGCCGCCACCTATCAGACCGGGTATGTGTTTCTCGCCGCCGTGGTGTTGTGGTCATTGGTCTTTGCCTATTTGCGTCGTCGTGGCGCGAGTCGCCAACTGGTTCGGTTGGAACGGTTTCAAAGCAAGTTGCTCGACAATATGCCTGATGGGCTGGTGACGTTGGCGGAAAGCGGAGAAGTACTGGCTGCCAATTATTCGGCCAAGAAATTGCTTGCGCCAAAAGGGACGGATGGTGCTCCTGAAATTATCGGGACCAATTGGCACGATTTTGATTTCGGTCTGATCCAAGGAGAGTCCGGGTTGGTCGTTCCCTACGAATGGGAACAATTCGATTATCAGGGACGACTGCTTGAAATTTTGACATTGCCATTTCAGGAGGATGAAGCGGCCCCTGATTCTGATTTGGGACATCGGCTTGTGCTTATTCGTGACCGGACACAGCTTCGGTCATTGGAAGAAGACTTGAACGAGGCCAAACGGTTGGCTGAAATCGGGTCGTTGGCCGCCGGTGTGGCCCATGAAGTCCGTAACCCGCTGAGTTCGTTGCGAGGATTTGCCCAGTTGTTCGCCACCAAGCTTAAAGGGCAGGCCCCGCTCGATCAGTATGCGGGGGCCATGGTGCAGGAGGCCGACCGATTGAATCGGGTGGTCACGGACCTATTGTATCTGGCCCGACCCAGGGAGCTTGATCCTGTTGAAATCGATTTGTTGTCTTTGGGAGATTCCATCAAGCAGCTCATGCGGTTCGACTTTCAGGACAAGCTGACCACAGCGGAATTCGAATTTGGTCCGACAACGGTGTTTGCGGATCAGGATGCCCTCAGACAGATTTTGCTTAATCTGATAACAAACAGTCTTGATGCCATTGAAGGATGTGCTGATTGCGACAAACCCGGCCATATCCTCCTGACATCGGTACAGGGTAAGGATGGGGTGTGGCTGATCGTGGCGGACAATGGACCGGGCATGGACCCTGAATTGGAAGGGGATGTGTTCAAGCCGTTCATTACCGGCAAGAAGACGGGGACCGGCCTTGGATTGGCTATTGTCCAGAATTTTATGCGTGCGCATCGAGGCGAGGTCGTTATTCATTCCGAACAGGGGCACGGTACTGAATTGAAACTTTTTTTCCCGAAAAATCCTGAAAGCGACAGCTAAGGAAGTGATATATGATGGAAGAACGCAGAGTCCTCATAGTGGACGATGAGCCGGGGCATCGAATGATGGTCCGGGCGGTTCTTGAAGATGATAACTGGACGGTCCTCGAAGCAGACTCCGGAGAACAGGCCTTGCAAGTGCTTGCCGAAGAAGCGGAGTCGCATGTTTATCCAGATGTGGCCATGGTGGACATGAAGATGCCAGGTATGAACGGGATGCAACTTCTCAAGGAATTGCAGGTCCGGCGACCGAGTATGCCGGTGGTGCTGCTCACGGCATTTGGGAGTGTGGGGAGTGCTGTTGATGCCATGAAAAAAGGGGCTTTCGATTATTTGACCAAACCGGCAGATAACGATGAATTGACCGCAGTGGTTGGCAAGGCCTTTGGCTATCATAAATTGCTCAAGGAAAATGCTCGGCTCAAGGCCGAGGTCAGTGGTGAGGTGGATTTCATCGGAGCCAGCCCCGGCATCGAGCGGGTGCGCGATCTGATCGGACAAGCCGGTCCCACTGAAGCCACGGTCTTGATTCTCGGCCCGTCCGGCACTGGTAAGGAACTGGTCGCGGAAGGACTGCATCGGGCCAGCAATCGGGCTGATCGACCGCTTATCAAGGTCAACTGCGCGGCATTGCCTGACGATTTGCTCGAATCAGAATTGTTCGGATACGAAAAAGGCGCATTCACCGGGGCGGTCAAGGACAAGCCCGGTCGATTCCAATTGGCGGACAGCGGGACGTTGTTTCTCGATGAAATAGGTGAGATGCCGGCCGCGCTTCAGGCAAAATTGCTTCGGGCTTTGCAGGAAAAGACCATCGAACCGTTGGGTTCGGTCAAGCCGATTCTTGTGGATACGCGCATCATCGCGGCGACCAATCGGAATTTGAAAAAGGAAGTGGATGCCGGGCGATTCCGGGAAGACTTGTACTATCGGCTGGCCGTGTTGGAAATCCGTATTCCTCCGTTGGAGGAACGCAAGGAAGACCTGCCGCTTTTGGTCAGTTTCTTGTTGCGTCGTCTCGGGAACAAGAACAATAAGATTATTCGGACGGTTACGCCCGCTTTTCTGGACGCGTTGTCTGGGTATGATTGGCCCGGCAATGTGCGTGAATTGGAAAATGTGTTGGAACGTGCGCTGATTTTGTCCCGAGCCGATGCCTTGGGACCGGACTTGTTGCCACCGCAGATCACTGGCGCACGCGAGGCCGCGATTCAGATCGATTTTGGTCCCCGGTTGGGATCATCCCCAGCCGCTCCAGCCAATCTTGAAGAAGCTGAAAAGCAGGCGATCATCCAGGCCTTGGAAGAAAATGGCAACCATCGTGAACGCACGGCAGAAGCCTTGGGAATCAGTCGGCGAACTTTGCAATACAAATTGAAAAAATACGGATTGACGCGACGTTAATTCGTGAGTGAGGTTGTGAACGGCGCATTGCGTTCATGATCGGTCTCAGAGAAAAAAGACCGCTGTTCGTCATCCGTTCAGCGGTTTTTCATGAGTCGTATCCTTCATTGTGTGTCCGATATTTTAACTGATTGCGTACCGGAGCCGTTTGTCAAATATGAGTACAGTGACCATTGAACGTTTTGTCCTTGGGATGGAAGAAACTAATTGTTATCTGCTCACAGAGGGCAAGAATGCTGTCCTTGTTGATGTGGGGACCGAACCCCAACCCGTGATTGCACGCATCAGGGAACAGGGGCTGGCGTTGGTCGGGGTGTATATTACCCATTTTCATGTGGATCATGTCGGCGGGGTTCAGGAGGTGCTCGAAGCCTTTTCCGTGCCAGTTTACGCCAGTGGACTGGATGCGTTTTTCAAGGAATTATCCATTGAAGCTGGAGGGTATCGGGAAATTGCCAATTTTCTCGAATTTCCGGTGGAAATAATTGCCCCAGGACCGTTTCGTGTCCTTGGGCAGGAGATGCATGTTCTCGACACTCCCGGGCATACGCCGGGGAGTCTGTCTTTTTTCTTTCCAGCCGCGAACAGTGTTTTTGTTGGTGACGTGCTTTTTAAAGGGGCGGTGGGCCGGACCGATCTGCCGCGCGGGAGTTCGTCCGAACTGTTTCAGTCCATTCGTTCCCGCATTTTTACTCTGCCTGATACCACCAGTGTGTATCCCGGTCATGGCCCCGTGACAACCGTGGCCCACGAAAAAAGACATAATCCTTATTGTATTCGCTGAAGCCATTTTTCATTTCTTTACATTTTGTATTATATACGATTATCGTATGAGAGATACCGTTTAGCCCATTGCGCTCCGTTGGATTGATCCGTCTGCATGGGTATCGGGTTTCACCAAATGGAAAGTTGTGTGCCTGCCGTGGTCCGAGGGGACTGGGGGCGTCGGCGACAGAAAATCAAGTGTCTGAGCATGTGGAGTTGTCATGATTCGTTCGTTGTGTCTTAGCCTGTGTGTTGCGTTTTTGATGTGCCTGTCCGTGCCTTCAGCCTTTGCCCAGGGAAAAGAGGTGTCACATTACGGGACGGTGACCGGGCAGGCCCGGATGTATTATTTTACCCAGCGCAACAAGACAACTGGCGATGATTTTGACAACGTTCGTGAATCATTGGCCTTGGGTGGTTTCCTCAAATACGAGACGCCGTGGCTGGCCGACATCTTCGGATTTGGAGCTGCGGTCTATGGCACAGCCCCTGTGACCGGCGAGTTGAATCAGCGCGATCAGGGTGGTACTGGGCTTTTGACAAATAAAAACGAAGGTTTTGCTGTTCTCGGTGAAGCCTATCTTAAGGCGAAATATGACAAGACCGAAATGCGGCTGTGGCGGCAACGCCTCAATACCCCGTTTATCAACGGTAACGACAGCCGGATGCTGGCACAGACTTTTGAAGCCTATGGTGTGCAGTCCAAGGATATCGAAAATCTGACGTGGAGTTTGTATTGGGTGGACAAGGAAAAGGCGCGTGATACCGATCTGTTTAAATCCATGTCCGAGTTGGCCGGTTTGGACGGAACTCGGTCCGGTGTGGTCATGGCCGGTGCGGATTGGACTCCCACGAAGAAACTGCCTCTGCGATTTTGGAATTACTACGCGCCTGATTTAGATAATACCTTTTTCCTGCAAGCGGATTACGCGTTTGGTGATCCTGACGATCTGGTCTTCAAACTTCAGTTTCAGGGGGTGGATCAGCGTAGTGTCGGCGATCAGCGGGCCGGTCAGTATGGCACGGCAGAGGGCGGTCTCAAAGGTGCCATTGCCTATAACGGCTTCACTTTTGACGTGGGTGGAACCATTGTCGGCAATTCTGCGGGTATCCGTAATTCATGGGGTGTGTATCCCTTCTTCAACAATCTCATGAGCTACGCCTTCAATCGGGCCGGTGAAAAGGCGTTGTATCTGGGTGCTGGTTATGATTTTGGCCGTCTTGGAGCTGACGGATTCACCGCTAATATCAAGACCGGTTTCGGCGATACTCCGGACTCCGGAGATAACGCGTCCTTTGATCGCAATGAGTACAACCTGAACTTGAATTACGCATTTGGCGGGGAGCTCAAGGGGCTTTCCGTTCTCAATCGGTGGTCCTATCAGGATACTGACGAAGATCTCGGTGGTCGGGATGGCTTTCAGGTCCGTCTGCGGTTCCAATATGACTTCCAGTTGCTTTGAGAAAAATAGCAGGAAAGTATATCAATTTGTGCCTTGTTGACACGAAATAGAAATGGCTTTTTCTTCTTGGGTTTTTCTTTTAAAGTGCATACTTGGCTTGTTTTTCAAAACCTGAGGGATACTTCATGGCAGACGATATCGTCGAGAGTGGCACGGACATCGAGACTTCGCCCGAAATACTTGAGGCTGCAAAAAAACTTCTTGTCAAACGTTTCGAATATATAAAAAACCCAGACGAATCGTTGAAGCGACTTGCGCTGTTGGGTGTCAAGTCTGTGGCTCGTGACATGGTCCGTTATCCTGAAAAATATACGGATGTGGCTTCATGTTCGGCCTTACCCGATGTTCGTCCATTGAATCCATTGGATATTTTGCGGCAGGATCGGCAACTTCCGGCTTTGCCACAATTCTTTCTTGAATTGCAGCGTGCGATCGCCAGCCCGTCCACCTCGGCGGATGATCTTGCCGATATTATCAGTCAGGACCCGGGATTGACCGCGTTTCTTTTGCGGATGGTCAATTCGGCCTTTTACAGCCTGCCCATGCAGATTGACACGATTTCCCGCGCCGTGACCGTGGTTGGTTTCAACCAGTTGTCTACATTGGCTGTCGGGACGTCCGTGATCAGCGTGTTCAAGAATATCCCCGAAGAAGTGCTCGACATGGAGCAGTTCTGGAAACACTCCGTGGCCTGTGGTCTCATTGCCCGACGACTGTGTCGCATCACTCGGCAGGGCGACCCTGAGCGGGCATTTGTCGCCGGGTTGCTGCACGACATCGGTCAGCTCATTTTGTTGCAGGTTGAGCCGGAACGTGCGGCGGCGGTTCACGCT
Organism: Pseudodesulfovibrio sp. JC047; assembly: GCF_010468615.1. Classification (NCBI taxonomy): domain Bacteria; kingdom Pseudomonadati; phylum Thermodesulfobacteriota; class Desulfovibrionia; order Desulfovibrionales; family Desulfovibrionaceae; genus Pseudodesulfovibrio; species Pseudodesulfovibrio sp. JC047. The sequence goes on from NZ_WUEH01000006.1 coordinate 80,662, forward strand.
CATGCTCGGAGCAAGCAGCTCTTGTTGTTCGAAGAAGAAAAGGCCTTGCTCGGATTTGATCATGCCACACTGGGCGGCATGTTGCTGCGAAAATGGAACTTCCCTTTTGTCCTTGTGGCCGCAGTGTTGGAACATCATCATCTCAAGGCGGATCAGAAAGCGGTTGAACCTGCGCTGGTTCATTGTGCCGAAACCATTGCAACCGGGCTTGGAATCGGTTCGAGTGGCGAATTTCTTGTGCAGCCGCCGGACTCGGATGCTTGGGATGCTATGGGGCTGACACCGGGCCGTATCGACGAGATGGTCGAGGACCTGGATGAAGAGCTTGAAGAATCTTTTCATGTGCTCATGAAGCGGTAAAAAGCGTCGCATACGGGCGGCACGGCGTGGTCTCATTGACAGGTCATGCGCAAAGCCGTATTTCTCAACATTCGAATACACATTGACGGAGACATATATCATGCGTGAAAAAGTTGAAGCTATTCTCGATAAGGTCCGGCCCATGTTACAGGCTGATGGTGGCGATGTGGAATTGGTGGACGTTACTGATTCCGGTGTGGTTCAGGTTCGATTGACCGGAGCCTGCAAAGGGTGCCCCATGTCCCAGATGACACTCAAGAACGGCATCGAGCGGATCGTTCTCAAGGAAGTCCCTGAAGTCAAGTCTGTCGAAGCCGTGTAATTCGGAGTGACCATCTAATTCACTATCTCTTGAAAGAGTGGAGTGCGTTTCCGTACCGCATGGACGGCTCTGGAACGCTGCCCTTTTTTCAAGACGGTTTCGTGTGTCGTGGATGGACTGTTTTTTAGATGATATCAACCGCTGCGTTCGTTGGTTTTCGTGGAGCGCGGTCTAAAATTTTTCTTCTCGGAGAGCGTTTTTGCGCGGTTTTCGAGTCGTCGGAGGCGTGTTTTTATGACCAAGATTATTTCTCGTTTTGCTCCTAGCCCGACTGGGTTTCTCCACATTGGTGGTGCCCGGACCGCATTGTTCTCCTGGCTGCTTGCCCGGGCGGCTGGCGGAGAATTTCGGCTGCGTATTGAAGATACGGACCGCGAGCGGTCTACGCAGGAAGCCACTGATGCCATTATTGATTCCATGAAATGGCTTGGCCTGGAGCACGATGGCGAAATCGTTTTTCAGTCCTCGCGTGTGGATCGGCATAACGAAGTCATCGACCAGTTGCTCGAAAATGGGCACGCCTATTACTGTCAGTGTTCCAAAGAGGATGTTGACGCCATGCGTGAAAAGGCCATGAAAGAAGGCCGGAAACCCAAATATGACGGTACCTGTCGTGAGAAAGGTCTGACCGAAGGCGTGGTCCGTCTCAAGGCCCCCCAGCAGGGGACCACCGGGTTTATCGATATGGTCAAGGGACCGATCAATATCGAGAATATCGAAATGGATGACATGATTCTTCGTCGTTCGGATGGCACGCCGACCTACAATCTCGCGGTTGTTGTCGATGACCATGACATGGGCGTCAATCGTGTGTTGCGTGGCGATGATCATGTGAACAACACCCCGCGTCAGATTCTGATTTATCGGGCCATGGGGTGGGATGTACCGCAATTCGGCCATGTGCCCATGATTCTCGGTCCGGACAAGAAAAAATTATCCAAACGCCACGGTGCGTTGTCTGTCATGGAGTACGAAAAGATGGGCTATCTGCCCGAAGCCGTGACCAACTATCTCGCTCGTCTCGGGTGGTCTCATGGCGACCAGGAGCTTTTCACCATGGACGAAATGGTGGAGCTGTTTTCTACGGAGCATCTTGGCAATTCACCGTCCGTTTTTGATCTGAAAAAATTTGAATGGGTCAATGGTCAGTACATGCAGAAAGCCGACCCCGAACGGTTGGCCGAGTTGCTGTGCGATTTTCTGGCCCGTGAAGTCGGAGAGGAAGAGGCGGCCACGGTTTCCAAAGCCGATTTCGCTGCGGTTGCACCGTTGCTTCAGCCCCGAGCCAAATCGCTTGTGGACATGCTTGAACAGGCGCGGCCTTTCATTGTAGATGCCGGTTTTTTGCCGTATGATGAAAAAGCCGTGAAGAAATTCTTGACCGCAGAAAGCAAACTGTTGTTGCAGGATATTGCCGAACGGCTTGAAGCTCTCGACGAATTTTCCGAGAAAGCCCTGGAAGATGTCCATCGGAAATTTCTTGAAGACAAGGATATCAAGTTCAAGGTGATTGCCCAACCTATTCGCGTGGCAATCATGGGAAAAACACAATCGCCCGGCCTGTTTGAAACCATGATGGTCCTTGGCAAGGAGCAAACTTTGGCGCGTATGAAACGCGCTGTCGAATTGTAGGATAAAAGATCGCCAGCAGGAAGAGAGCGTCTTCCTCGTTTCATAGAGATATTCTTTGCAGGATGGCGAGTCGATTCTCTTGACAATAGGTATGGTGGGAGCTATCTTCCCGGACTCAACAACGGGCCAGTAGCTCAGTTGGCAGAGCCACCGGCTCATAACCGGTCGGTCCCAGGTTCGAATCCTGGCTGGCCCACCAACGACCTCCAAACGGGAGACGTGTTTGAAGAAGTTTGACGCTGGAAGACAGTTCAACGCATATATCTTGAAGTATCCCGTAAAGGCCGATGGCTGGGTTATTGAAGAAGAAATCGATGCTCCCGAGGGGGAAACCCTACGGGAGCATCTTCTTTACGCAAGGTGGTCGTAACCATATGAAAATTCAGGATATTTTATCGATTTTTCGCGTTTTGGCTCCGGAGGAAAACCAGAGTTCCTGGGATAATTCGGGTGTACAGATTGTCGGGGAGACAGTGGAAACCGACTCTGTTGCCGTGGCGTTGGAGCCGACTCCGGCGACGTTGGAGCGGTGTTTGAACTGGGGTGCCGGGGTCGTTATCACGCACCATCCATTGTCCATGAAACCCAAGGCATTGAACAGGGAGTCCATGTATATGGATGTGGTCCGGCGTGTTCTCAAAAAGGGCGCATGGCTGTATAGTGCCCACACGTCTCTGGATACCCGGCCCGGCGGTCCTGCATTCTGGCTGGGTGATGATCTTGGCCTGAAAGATCGGAAATTGCTTGAAGTCGAAAAAGGGTACACGCCTATTGAAGTATCCTTTTATTCGGAAGATCCTGTTTCGAGAGAGGCCGCTGATATCTGGGCGAATAATGATGGAATTCACTCTGTTTCCCAGAGTCGGACTGGCGAAGTCAGATTGGTGTGCGATGAAGCGCATTGGAATGAAGTTGCCAATAAAATAGAATTTTCTTTGGGAAAACGTCCCTTGTTTTACATCCGTTCGCTGACCGCTCCCCGAGATGAAGTCGGTTTTGGCGAAGTCGGCAGATTGCCTGAACCGATGTCGTGGGACGCGTTCGTGGCGATGTTGGATGATCGGATTCAACGTGATGTGCTGATGATTTCTGGACCGCAGCCGACCACGGTTGCTTCTGTGGCATATTGTGGAGGATCAGGGGCGGGACTTATTGAGACGGCCGCACGGTCCGGGGCGGATGTGTTCATTACTGGTGACATGAAATATCATCCGGCAGTTGAAACGCCGATCTGCGTGATCGATGCGGGACATTTTTCATTGGAAGAGGAAATGATGCGTCGATTTGCCGACGAATTGGCCGGTGAATTGACGGACGTCAACGTGCGGTTTTTCGAGGGCGAAGACCCTTTCCGGGTTCACGTCAAAAAATAGCGAAACAAGCCCATTGAATCAATGTGGCAAAATTTCAAATAGATAGAGAGGTTAACTATGTATCAGAAACAAATTGAGCAGCTGATCGTTCTCCAGCAGGTTGACGATGAAATCCTCACCCTCAAGGATATCATCGAGCAAGCTCCCAAGGAGCTGTCCGATCTCGAAGCGCAGATGAGTGAGTTCGCCGAGCGTCGCAGCCAGATTGATGAAAAAACCGGTATCCTCAAAGAGCAGCAGAAAAAGCTGACTTTTGAAATCGACGAGGACGCAGGGAAAATCAAAAAGTCCAAAAACAAGTTGATGATGGTTGGGAACACCAAGGAATATCATGCCATGATGCGTGAGATGGATTCCTTGGAAAAACTCAATCGGATGCGCGGAGACGAGCAGGAAGCCGTTCGAGAGGAACTGGTTCGTCAGGATGAGGCGACCACGGCCCTTACTGAAGAAATGAGTGGTGTTCAGGAACAGTACGATGCACTCAAGACCACCTTGGAAGAGCGTCTTGCCAAAGCGCAAAAGAAGCTTGACTCTTTGGGCCGCAAACGGAAGAAATCGTGCAAGGCTGTTCCGCCGCCGATTTTGGGCCGGTATGAATTTATTCGCGAACGGATGAAGAATCCGGTGATCGTGCCTGTATCCAAAGGTGTGTGTTCCGGTTGTAATATCATGATTCCGCCGCAGGCTTTCAATGATTTGCAAAAGGGCCATCAGATTTTGAGCTGCCCCAATTGCCAGCGCCTGATTTATTGGAAGGCGCACATTGAGCCGGAAGCTTAGGACGAGAAAGGATGTCGAGGTGAAAAAACCTCGCTGAAATTGAAACAAGTTTGGAGTCGGACAGGGTATCGCCGCGGTCTTTGATCGGGGAGGAAAGTCCGGGCTTCACAGGGTAGGACGCTGGGTAACTCCCAGGGGGAGCGATCCCCGTCACGTGCAACAGAAAGTAGACCGCCTCCGGCATTGCCGGCGGTAAGGGTGAAACGGTGGGGTAAGAGCCTACCGGCTGTCGTGGTGACACGGCAGGCCAGGTGTACTCCGTCCGAAGCAAAACCAAATAGGACAGCGCTGTAGATCGACCCGATCGAGCTGTCGGGTAGGTTGCTCGAACCGGCTGGTAACAGTCGGTCTAGATGAATGATACTCACCCCGAAAGGGGGACAAAACCCGGCTTATGACCGGCTCCAACTTGCTATATCGTGCGGGAATTGGCGCAATCCTTTTCCCGCGCGACCAATATTGCCTCCAACGGCACAGGATTTTGCATGACGCGCGCATTGAATACCATCTGGGGCATAGTGCTTGCCGCAGGCTCGGGCACACGGTTGGCCGAGGCGACACAGGGTGAGCGAAAGCAATACCTCGAATATAAGTCCGCACCGCTTTTCTGGCATTGTGCCCGGACCTTTTCCCGCGTGGCCCGCGTCAAGGGACTCGTGTTTGTCTTTCCCCCCGAAGATGTGCCGACCATGGAAAAACGACTTCGTCAGTATTTCAAGTCCGAAGATCTCGGTCTGAAATGGACCATCGTGGCAGGTGGCGCACGGCGTCAGGATTCTGTCCGACACGGACTGACCGCCCTGCCCAAGGACTGCGGTGGCGTTTTAGTCCATGACTCGGCCCGACCATTCGTTGCTCCACGGATTATCACGGACCTCATCGCTTCCCTCGATACGGGGGCTCGTGGCGTCATCCCGGCCATTCCCGTGACGGATACGGTCAAACAGGTGACCGCCGGGACCGTGGCTGAGACCTTGGATCGAAGTGAACTTGTTGCGGTCCAAACCCCTCAGGCATTTGAGACGGTATTGCTCAAACAGGCCCACGAACAGGCGGAAGCCGAAGGGTGGGATGTCACTGACGATGCCAGCATGGTGGAACGACTCACAACTGTTTCCGTCATTCCCGGAGAAGCCAGAAATATCAAGATTACCGTCCCTGACGATTTGAAATATCTTGAGACAACGAAGACCACTGTCCCGTGCGTCGGATGGGGCTATGATGTCCACCGATTCGGCGGCAGTAACGACAGGCCGTTGGTCCTTGGTGGTGTACCCATCGCGGGCAGTACAACCATTGTCGCCCATTCCGATGGCGATGTTCTGCTTCATGCCCTTATGGATGCCATGTTGGGGACATTTGGTGGCGGTGATATCGGTCGTCATTTTCCGGATACCGACCCTGCATTCAAAGGGGCAGACAGTTCTGTTCTGCTTCGCGAGGTGCTGAGCATGGCCGAAGAGGCCGGTGTTCACTTTGTTCACACGGATCTGACGATTATTACGCAAAGTCCAAAATTGGCACCGCACGCAGATCAGATCACCAAAAATGTGTGCCGTTTGCTCGGATTGGAACGGCATCAGGTGAATTTCAAGGCCACCACGGAAGAAAAAATGGGTTTCACCGGTGCCAAAAAAGGCATTAAGGCCGTGGCGTCAGTGACCGGATTACGAGATCTTTAAGCATGAATAAAGTCGCTAAATTTCTCATTTCATTTGGTGTCTTCGTGGTTATCTGTGCGGTGGCACTCAATTGGTTTGTGCATTCCGAGGTCCGCAAGGAATTGGACCGAACCGTCGCTGAAACGCCGGGCTTGCAGGTTTCATACACCGATCTTTCCGTGGATATTTATGACCATGCCGTGACGTTGGAAGACGTTGCCGTCACCCTACCTTCAGGGCAGACCTTTACTGCTGATGCCCTGTGCATCAGTGATTTCGACCAGCGCAATCCGATTCCGCATCATGCCCGGGCCACGGCTTCTCGCCTTTCGTGCGACGTGACCACCGCGAATTTTGGAGCATGGGCTGACATCATGCGTAAATCCGGCATCGAGTCAATTGTTGGTCATGGGGTCGTTGATTACATCTATGATCCTGATACCAAAATTTTTACATTAAAGACCTTGTCTCTGGATGATCAGAAATTGGGACGGGCGACATTGAATTGTGCGGTGACCGGCATTGATCTCAATGCGATTCGTTTGGAACAGTTGATTGGATTCAGCTTGAAAAATGCGACATTGCAGCTTACTGATCGGTCATTGACTCATACCGTGGTCGCACATTGGTCCCATGTCATGAAGACATCCGAAACGCAGACCGTCTCGCTTATCCGTCGAGAATTGGCGGGCCTGGCTGAAATCGCTGCCAAACAGGAAAACATGGTGGCTGAGGATGTCATGCTCGGCCTGAGACGGTTCATGGGTGACCCGGCGTCCATGACAGTTTCTCTTGCCCCGAACAAACCTGTTCCAGTTCTTTATTTTTTCATGGGACGGGATATTTTTGAGACCATGCAACTTTTGAATATGAAGATCGTGACAAATTCCAGCGATGGGATTTAATAAAATATAAATTATTTCAAATGAATAAGAATGGAGTAATTCAATGAGACTGTACAATACGCTGAAACGACAGAAAGAGGAATTCATCCCGGCGAACGGCAATGACGTCAATATGTACGTCTGCGGCATCACGGCATATGATCTCTGTCACATCGGTCACGCCCGCTCCAGCGTGGTTTTCGACGTGTTGTATCGGTATCTCAAGCGGAAGGGATATTCCGTCAATTTCATTCGCAACTTTACGGATATTGATGACAAAATCATCAAGCGTGCGAATGAGGTCGGAAAGGAAGCGGCTGAGATTGCGGAAAAGTTCATTGGCGAATTTTACGTGGACATGGACAAATTGTCGGTGTTGCGTCCTGATGTGGAACCCAAATGCACTGAGCATATTCCCGAGATGATCGCCTTGACCGAACGGCTCATCAGCAAGGGACATGCCTATGCCACGCCGTCCGGGGATGTGTATTTCAAGGTCCGTTCCTTTGAAGGATACGGCAAGCTGTCCGGTCGTAATATCGACGAACTCGAATCCGGCGCACGTATTGATCCGGGTGACGAAAAGCTTGATCCGCTCGATTTTGCTTTGTGGAAGAGCGCAAAACCCGGCGAGCCGTCCTGGGAATCCCCATGGGGGCTGGGCCGACCCGGTTGGCATCTGGAATGTTCCGCCATGTCCGAAAAATATTCCCCGCTGCCGCTTGATATTCATGGTGGTGGTCAGGATTTGTCGTTTCCCCACCATGAGAATGAAGTGGCGCAGTCCGAGGCCGATACCGGCAAACCCTTTGCCAATTATTGGGTGCATAATGGGTTTGTCCAAATCAATTCGGAAAAGATGTCCAAATCTCTTGGCAATTTTTTCACCATTCGTGATATTCTCGATAAATTTCTTGCGGAAACACTGCGTTATTTCCTGCTGACCATGCACTATCGCAGCCCGCTTGATTTCTCTTTTGAGGCTTTGGAAGAAGCCGAGAAAGGCATCAAGCGCATTTATTCCGCGCTTGCGCAGGTCGATACGGAATTGACCAAATCCAAGTGGAAAAAATCGCCGTTCCCTGAAGAGCTTGTCAGCGAGCTTGCCCAGATCGAAACCCACTTTGACGAGGCCATGGAAGACGATCTGAACACTGCTGGTGCGATGGGCCATATCTTTTCCGCCATCCGTCTGGCTGGCCGTGTCATCGAGGACAAGACGCTTCGTAAATCCGAAGGTGGACGCGAGTTTTTTACCCGTATCAAGACCGACGTGGCCAATTGGGGTCAGGTCCTTGGAATTCTCGAACGGGAACCCGTTGAATTTTTGACCGAGTTGCGTGATAACCGCGCCGCCCGTACCGGCATTGATCCGATGAAGGTGAACGCCCTCTTGGATGCCCGGCAACAGGCCCGTAAGGACAAGGATTTCGAAAAATCCGACGCCATCCGCGACGAACTCGCCGCAATGAATGTTGAAGTCAAGGATACCCCGCAAGGTGCAACCTGGGACGTTCAATAAGCGGTCACATTGAACCGCTTCCCGCGAGACTAGCCCCGTCGGGGGCTGACAATGGCATGAGAAAAGCCCCCACCGGGAGAGAGAACGGTGGGGGCTTTGTTATGGGGAGGAGGAGTATTGTCGTGGTGAACTTTACAGATTCTTTTTCATGGTCTCATAATCTGTCACAGAGATTTCTCCGGCTGCGTAACGGCGTTTCAGAATAGTCTCGGGATCATCTGGACCGGTGTGTGTGGCAGGTTTTCGAAACATGCGGACCGTGAAATAGATGATAAGTCCGATAATGATGAGCGGGAGGATGCCGCCAAAATGGAAGGGCATCCATCCTCCGGCACCGTGTCCGCCGCTGTGCCAGAACCCTGCGTTGCTACACCAATTCCCTATTGTGCTGAAAAATTCCATGTGAGTACCTCGTTCGTGCTTTTTAAAAAGCAAAGCACATACCGTGCCAAAAATATATATGTCGAAAAAACAGTGGGTTAATGGAATTCCAACGTAAAAATATGTGCAAGTTTCAGTGCTTTGTGCAGTGGAGTGCGCATTCTTTTGCACTGGTCAGCACCTGGGAATGAGAGGATGCAGTGCTCAGTCAATGAACGCAAAAAAGCTGCCACCGGCAATTCGGTGGCAGCATAGCTTTTACTAGCTAAAAAATCTAAACGGACTTAGGCGTCGGTTTTTTTGCGAGCAACAGGCTTGACCACCGCACCGTTACGGATGCAGCGGGTGCAGACTTTGATGCTGACGACCTGTCCGGACTCGAGCTGATGACGAACCTTCTGCAGGTTGGGCATGAAGCGACGTTTTGTTTTAATGTGTGAGTGACTGACGTTGTTGCCGCTCTGAGGGCCTTTTCCACAAATATCGCAAACCTGTGACATTGCGACCTCCTAATGTATTCAAATGAAATAGTTCAATTTAGTTCGTTGCTCATAGCTCGGAGTTGGTAGCTTCCCCAAGCAGCGGGAGAGATTCATTACCGAGCCTTCAGGCAAATGGCAAGGTTTTTTTTCCTTGACAGGGGAATTTGTTACCATATAGGAAGCAGCGGTTGTCCAGTGGGCCATAATGCCTTCGGATGGAGAATATTATGTTTGAATTATGGATACCAATAAGTGATAGTGCCGATGACGGCAGAGAGTTCACCTATGACGACCAGACGCTGTGGCGTGCGGGGTGGAAAGAGTTTTCCATGCCTGTCAAGCCAGGGAAGGATCTGGTGGCGATGTATTCCCTTTTGCCGCAATCCGATAAGGGCGTGCTTGTTCGTGGAACCTTGAAAGGGTCCGTGAATATTCGCTGTGATCGTTGTGCCGCTTTTTTCGAATTGCCCATTGACGCAACGTTTGATGCCTTCGAGCAGCTTCCCGATGAGGAATATGACGAAGAGCCACGCATTCGTGAGGAAAATGGTCAATTGCAGCTTGATTTAGGCTCCGTGCTCTGGGAAGAATTCGCCGTTGCACTGCCGTTTAAACCGCTGTGTTCAAAGGATTGTAAGGGTATTTGTCCTGGTTGTGGCAAGGACTTGAATACGTCCGAATGCGAATGTGAGCCGGAAGAAGGCGACGAAAGACTTGCGGTTTTCCGCAACTTGAAGATAAAGTAACCCCCCTTGCTTGGATAGCCAGGCTATCCGAAGTGAGGAGCAGATCAAAAATAAAGAGTAAGAGGTATACACCATGGCAGTCCCCAAGAAAAAGACATCCAAGTCCCGTAAGGGTATGCGTCGTTCCCATGATAAGGTCGCCGCTCCGAACGTTATTTACTGCGAGTGCGGCGAGCCCACTCTGCCCCATCGCGTTTGCGCCGCCTGTGGCACCTATAAGGGCCGTCAGGTAGTCAGCAACGACGATGCCTAGCATTGATTCCATCAAGGCTCCACGGATAGCCGTGGATGCCATGGGGGGCGATTATGGCCCTCGAATTGTTGTACCCGCTGCGGTTGAAGCCGCACGCGAAGGTGTTGCTGTTGTCCTTGTTGGCGATCAGCCGCTCATTGAGCGGGAGCTTGCCGATTTGAATACCGCCGGGCTGGATATTTCAATCGTCCATGCTTCACAAGTTGTGGAAATGGACGATAAGCCTGCGGATGCGTTGCGACGCAAAAAAGATTCGTCCATTCAGGTGGCATGCCGCCTGGTTAAGAATGGCGAAGCTGATGGCGTTGTTTCTGCTGGAAATTCAGGTGCTTCTGTTGCCTGTGGCATGTTTATCCTTGGCCGTATCAAAGGGGTTTTGCGTCCGGCTCTTGCCGGGATACTCCCCACGGAGAAGGATCCTGTGATTCTCATTGATGTGGGAGCCAATGTCGATTCCAAACCGCAACACCTTGCACAATTCGGTCTGATGGCCGACGTCTTTGCTCGATATGTTCTGGAAATGAAGGACCCGTCTGTTGGCATTTTGTCCATCGGCGAGGAAGAGGGCAAAGGAAACGCTGCTGTGCGTGAAGCCTTTGACCTGTTACGGAAATCCGAACTTCGTTTCATCGGAAATGTCGAAGGCCGTGATATTTTCACCGGCGAAGTCGATGTCGTTGTCTGTGATGGATTTGTTGGCAACGTGGCCCTGAAATTGTCCGAAGGATTGGCCCGGTCTCTGAGCCATATTCTCAAGGATGAGTTGAAGTCGAGTTGGCTCTCCAAACTCGGAACACTCCTGTCTTTTCGTGCATTTAAGCGATTCAAGAAAGTCGTTGATTATGCGGAATACGGTGGTGCGCCATTGCTTGGGTTGAAGGATATTGTCATCGTTGCTCATGGAAAATCCAATGAGTTGGCGGTAATAAATTGTATCCGTATGGCCGCGACTTTTGTTCGCAACAATGCAAACGCCCATCTGGCTGAAGGGTTGGCTGCACATGCCGCCTTGGCCAGCAAGGCAGGTACAAGCGACAAATCTGCCGCTTAAACCGTCTCAAAAAACCAGGTTTGTGCAAAATGTCGCACTGCTTGACCACACTTGCCCCAGTGGCATACAGACCCAACCCATGATGAACTTCATCCTACGCGGCTTTGGCAGTTACGCTCCCGAGCGTATACTGACCAACGCTGATCTCGAAAAAATCGTCGATACCACAGACGAGTGGATAACCACCCGTACTGGCATCAAGGAACGGCATATCGCTGCCGATGGTGAGACAACGTCCGCAATGGCGTTTGAAGCCTCGAAAAAAGCGTTGGCCGACGCGGGTATCGAACCTGCCGAATTGACCCATATCGTTTTCGGAACTTTTACCCCTGATTCGGTCATTCCTTCAGCCGCGTGTCGCTTGCAGGAAAAACTGGGTATCAAAGGACAGATGTGCGTGGACGTCCAGGCCGCCTGTTCCGGTTTCCTGTACGCATTGCAGTCTGCGCGAGGGTATTTGTGCCTGGAGCCGGAGAGCAAGGTGTTGGTGGTCACCAGTGAAATTCTGTCTCGCAGAATGAACTGGGAAGACCGTGCGACCTGTGTGCTGTTCGGTGATGCGTCCGGTGCGACCGTGTTGACCGGCGGCGAAGTGGCAGATGGTCCCCAGGTGCTGGATGTTATGTTGGCTGCGGATGGATCGCTTGGCGATCTGTTGACAGTCAATGGTGGCGGTTCGGCCTATTCATACGCCTTGGGCGATACGGTTGGGCCAGAATATTTTGTTGAATTTCAAGGACGCGAAGTCTTCAAACACGCGGTGCGCAACATGACGACCATGTGTGAAGCCATTCTGGAACGCAACGGGCTGGCCAAGTCTGATGTGGATGTCTTGATTACTCATCAGGCCAACATGCGTATCATTGACGCAGTGGGTCGCCGGTTCAATATTCCGGAAGAACGCGTTTTCGTGAATATTCAGAAATACGGCAACACTTCGGCCGCGTCCGTGCCTGTGGCGTTGGACGAGGCCGTCAAGTCCGGTTTTATCAAGAAAGGCAATCTGGTGTTGACTCCCACTTTTGGTGGCGGTTTCACTTGGGGTGCTGCATTGATACAATTTTAGAATTCAAACATCCGTTTATTTGCTTTTTCTTTAGGAATGGTGAATAGACTTGTGCAATCTATTCGAAGTACGAATTTGCAGTCCGGGACCAATTGGTATATTGGATGCGGATCAACACGAGCATCATGAGGACAATTGATGAGCGATATGAGCAACGTCGCCCTGGTAACGGGCGGTTCCCGTGGCATAGGCCGGACGGTCGCCGAAAGGTTGGCCGCTGACGGATTTGAAGTGTACCTGACGTATGTCAGCCGACCCGAATCTGCTGAAGAGGTCGTTGCCGCTATTCAAAAGAGCGGCGGCAAGGCCAGGGCTTTTCAATTGGACTCCGGTGACCGTGACGCTGTCGCCTCTTTTTTCAAAGAGGAAATTAAGGGCAAAGTCTCGCTTGAAGTGCTTGTCAACAACGCGGGAATCACTCGTGATGGTCTGATGATGCGCATGAAGAACGATGACTGGGATAAAGTCCTCCACATCAATTTGACCGGGTGTTTTGTCTTCCTCAAGGAAGCGTCCAAGATCATGGGCAAACAACGTCGTGGTCGTATTATCAATATTTCAAGTATCGTTGGCCAGATGGGAAATGCTGGACAGGCCAACTATTGCGCAGCCAAGGCTGGCCTTCTCGGGCTGACCAAGTCTGCGGCCAGAGAACTGGCCGGACGTGGAATCACGGTCAATGCCGTGGCTCCCGGTTTTATTGAAACCGACATGACAGCGGAATTGCCTGAAAAGGTGGTTGACGCCATGCTCGCACAAATCCCATTAAAATCCCTCGGGCAGTCCGAGGATATCGCAGCCGCAGTCTCCTTCCTGGCATCATCCGGTGCCGGGTACATCACCGGTCAGGTGTTGGGAGTCAATGGCGGCATGTATATGTAATTTAAGAAAAACACCGATATTGGAGGAAGTTATGTCCGATGTAGCAGCAAAAGTGAAAGAGATTATTGTCGAGCAACTGGGTGTGTCCGAAGACGAAGTTGTCGAAGGTGCAGCCTTTGTTGAAGATTTGGGTGCAGATTCTCTGGATCTGACCGAACTGATCATGGCCATGGAAGAAGAATTTGATCTGGAAATCGATGATGAGGATGCTCAGAAGATTCTCAAAGTCAGCGATGCCATTTCTCATATCGAGAAAGCCCAGTAAATTCGCTCGACCGAAAAGGTATTTATTGCGAGCGTCTTATGCACCCACGTGGTGGAAGACGCTCCTTTTCATTTCAATACGTAGACACTACGGAAAGTTATTATGAACAGGGTTGTTGTTACCAGCGTTTCCGCCATTACCCCACTTGGCAATGATGTTGATACCAGTTGGAACAATCTGCTGGCCGGTAAGTCCGGCGTCGGCACGATAACCAAATTTGACGCCTCGGACTTCGCTACGCAGATCGCGGGTGAGGTAAGAGGTTTCGATCCGACAGGATTTATCGGCAAGAAAGAAGCGCGTCGCATGGAGCTTTTTACGCAATATGCGGTGTGTTGTTCGAAAATGTTGCTGGAATCCGCCGGATGGACCGTTCCCGAGTCTGAACGCGCTCGGGTCGGAACCGTCATTGGTGTCGGACTGGGGGGACTGCATTCCATTGAAGAAATGCATACCAAGCTTCTGAAAAAGGGGCCGGGTCGCATCTCCCCGTTCTTCATTCCCATTCTTATTGCAAACATGGCCGCGGGGCAGGTTTCTATCGAAGCCGGAGCCATGGGACCCAATATTTGTACAACCACGGCTTGTGCGTCCGGGACGCATGGGATTGGCGTTGCCTATACGGATATCGCCATGGGTCGAGTCGATGCCATGATCTGCGGTGGATCTGAATCCACCATCACCCCGCTTGGGGTGGCTGGGTTCAATGCGATGCGGGCTTTGTCCGTGCGCAACGACGAACCGGAACTTGCGTCTCGTCCCTTTGCTGTGGACCGGACAGGTTTCATCATGAGTGAAGGCTGTGGCCTGTTGTTGCTTGAATCCCTGGAACACGCCGAAGCGCGTGGTGCCGAGATTTTGGCAGAGGTGGTCGGTTTTGGCGCGTCGGGTGACGCCCATCACATGACCGCACCGCCGGAAGATGGCGCAGGCATGGCCTATGCCATGGAAGCAGCCATTCGCGAAGCGGGTATCGATCCCTCTGAGGTCGATCATATCAACGCACACGGCACCTCGACCAAATTGAATGATTTGTGTGAGACCCGAGCCATCAAAAAGGTTTTCGGTGATCATGCGTACAATATCAATATTACCGCAAACAAGTCGCAGACCGGGCATTTGCTCGGAGCGGCCGGTGGTGTGGAGGCGGTCTTTTCCGTCAAGACATTGCATGAGGGGATTATCCCCGGCACCATCAACCAGGACAATCCGGACCCGGAATGTGATCTGGATGTTTGCGCTGACGGACCGCGAAAGGTTCAGGCCAATTACGTCTTGTCGAACTCGTTCGGCTTTGGCGGCACAAACGCCTGTATGCTTTTCAAACGATTCACACGATAGCAAAAAGGGAGGCCGAACAGCCTCCCTTTTTTTGTGGGTTTTCGGTCCTTCATTTCAATCTCTCCCTTTTTCTTGCGCCTCGGTCCCGAACACTTTACAAAGACACAGTCGTACAGGCTTAATCGGAAGGGTTGAACAACCTTTTCGTGACGATATAAGGACGGATCTCCATACCGCATCCGCAAACGGCAGCTAGTAAACGGAGTCGATGAAAAAGTTGATCTTCGGGCACTGACGTTATGACCGTATTGAGGAATGATCGGCATGGGAAGCCATTCGCATCCACATTCAACACGAGGGTATCTTCATGGAAGAGCTGCTTATCCAGGATCCGGCAGTTGCAGCTGCCATTGCCGACGAGGTCGATCGTCAGGTTTCCAAACTTGAACTGATCGCAAGTGAAAATTTCGTGTCAACGGCCGTGCGCCAGGCACAGGGGTCGGTTTTGACCCACAAATATGCTGAAGGCTACCCTGGTAAACGGTGGTACGGCGGCTGTGAGTTTGTGGACGAGATTGAAGATTTGGCCCGTGATCGTGCCAAGGAATTGTTCGGTGCCACCTATGCCAACGTGCAGCCTCATTCCGGATCACAGGCCAACATGGCCGTGTATTTTGCCGCGTGCAAACCCGGTGACACCGTGATGGGCATGGACCTGTCTCATGGTGGCCATCTGACGCACGGCTCTCCGGTCAATTTTTCCGGCAAGCTGTTCAACATGGTTCATTATGGCGTGTCCAAGGAAACCCAGACCATTGATTATGATGCGGTTGAAGCCCTTGCCAAAGAGCACAGGCCTACCATGATTATTGCTGGTTCCTCCGCCTATCCGCGGATCATTGATTTTGCCCGGTTCCGCCAGATCGCCGATGAAGTCGGTGCCAAGCTCATGGTAGACATGGCCCACATCGCCGGTTTGATCGCAGCTGGAGAGCATCCGAGCTGCATCGAGCACGCGCACTACACGACCACCACGACACACAAGACCCTGCGTGGTCCTCGTGGCGGCATGATTTTGGCGAGTGAAGACCTTGAGCAGGAATTGAATTCCAACATTTTCCCTGGCATCCAAGGTGGCCCGCTCATGCACGTCATTGGTGCCAAGGCCGTTGCCTTTGGTGAAGCGTTGTCTCCCGGATTCGTGGAATATCAGCAGCAGGTGGTCCGAAATGCCAAACAGCTCGCTGTGTCCTTGCAGGAAGCAGGGTACAAGCTGGTGTCCGGTGGAACTGACAACCACATGATGCTGATGGATTTGTCCGAAAAGGACTACACTGGCAAAGATGCTCAGATTGCTCTGGACAAGGCCGGTATTACCGCCAACAAGAATACGATTCCCTTTGAGACCAAGTCTCCGTTCCAGACCTCGGGTATCCGTCTCGGTACTCCGGCTCTGACCACTCGCGGCATGATCGAAGAAGACATGATCGTGGTGTCGGAGGCGATTGTTGCGGCACTGAATAACATGAACGACGACAAGGCACTCAAGGCCATTTCCGAAGAAGTGGAAGAATTCGCTCGCGAATTCCCGATTTTTGCTTGGTAGAGCCGTCGAATAGTACAGACTATGCCCGGTCCAACTGATGTTGGATCGGGCTTTTTTTAGGTTCAAAAATGAGGCGTGGGTTGCGGGGACGTCTCGAAATTTTGATATTTTTGGATGATTTGGGCGATGGTCCCATCATCATGCAGGACACGTATGGTTTGATTGATGATGGAAAGGACGGCATCCTGATGCATGCTTTTATGAAAACCGATGTAATTGAGATCGTGGCTGAATGGGGTGTCCAAGAGGACGAATTTGTTTGTATGGGCCTTGAGGCAAGGATCATTTTGTGTGAGATGATGCAAGGCGGCGTAGCCCGGGCCTATCATTGCAGCGTCAGTGCGGCCTGCCAGAAGCATTCTGAGTCGGATGGTCGGGTCAGCGTCACAACAACAAGAAAAAAGCGTTCCAGCGGCCTTGTCGAACGCTTTTCCATAGGTCGCGCCTCGGGTGATCCCAATGGTTTTCCCCTTGAGATCCTGTATGGAGTGATACGGAAGTTCTTTTCCCTTGAGCGTGACCAGGCAGATTTCATCGGTGAAGACTGGGGCGGAATAGTCGAAAAGGAGCAATCGAGCCGCTGTTTTTGACAATCCGAAAATGCCGCCGCGACCCTCTTTCGCGTACAGGTATGCCCGTTTCCATGGGCATAAGTGGATGTCGAAGATCAGGTCAGTCCGCATTTCAATTGCGTGCAGTATGTCAATGAAGATTCCTTTGGGCTTGCAGTCTTTGCTCCATGATTGGGGCGGCTTGGCATCGGTCCCGAACAGGATGACGTGATGCCGTGCCGTACATGGAGTTGCGGCCAAGGCAAGACAGATGGTCATGATGACAATGAATGACAAACGCATGAATATCCTTGTTCTCCCTGAATCGTCGTCTGAACCGGATGGCAGATGCTGCTTCAGGTGTCGTTGACTTCAATTCCGTCGGTCTTTGTATACGGGAGGACGATAGGAAATTCAATGAATTTCTGAAAAAGTATATCGACCCATCTATATTTTGTGAATATGACAGACTGTTTGACAAGGAAAAAGGAATGGTCGTTCGTGTCCCGACAAGGGGGATGTGAGTATTTACGTGCTTCGTTCCATGCCGCACATGCCGCATTGGGCGCACGGTTTTGACGGACATTTGGGGGAGACTTTGGCGATTTTCGCTTTTTCCCATTCTTTGTAAAGGAATTCCCGTTTGACGCCAATATCGACGACCTCCCAGGGAAACGGTTCATCTTTTCCGCGTTCTCGATCGAGAATTTGGCTCGGGTCACCATTCCACCGTTTCAGGGCTTTTTTCCATCCACCATGATCTGCGGCGAGTTGGATGAACTCGGCTAACTCTTCGCCACCTCGGGCGAGCAGTCCTTGCAGGCGTGCCTGAAAGGGAGAGTCATGTTGCAAAGTCAATCCCTTGAATGGTTTGGCCATGTGGGTGAGTTGTTTCATGCGGGCATCAAGAGACGCTGTGTCCATCATCGGTGCCCATTGGAACGGAGTGAACGGCTTCGGGACCAGTGAACTGATTCCGACAGTGATGCGCATGAGATGTTTTTTCCGGCCACCGGGTTCTTCGGAGCGGATTCGGACGATTTCATGGAGAAAGGCTTCGAGTTCGTCATAGTCCGCATCGGTTTCGCCGGGCCAGCCAACGATGAGGTAAATTTTCAGATGGTTGACGCCATATCGGGCACAGAGTCGGACCGCGTCAAGAAAATCCTGCGTGTCGAGTTTTTTGCTCATCATGCGCCGCAGTCGTTCCGACGCACCTTCCAGCGCGAGGGTGATGGTGCGGATACCGCGTTCTCGGAGATAGACCAGCAATTCTTCGGTGATGCCGTCGGCACGCATGGACGAGAGCGAAAATTTCTTTTTTTTGCTGTGCAGCCATTTGAGGAACGGAACCAGGTCGGGCCAATCGGTCAAGGCGGTTCCGACAAGGCCGACCTTTGGTGGGTCAGCGAGTTCCACGATCCGTTTCAGCTCATCCATTTTGGCCAAGCGGGGTGGGCGGTAAATATACCCGGCGGCACAGAAGCGGCATCCATACGGGCATCCCCGATTGACTTCCAGCAACATGGTATCGCGAAAGGCGGCATGGCCCGAGATGAAGCAGGAGAACGCAGGGTCGTTCAGCGTACCGGTCGGGCCGGAAGTGAGACGTTTGACCGGGGTTTTTGATCGGCCTGGTGCATAGATACCCGGCATGTCCTTGACCGTTTCAAGGATTGCTTCCTTGTCCTTGCCGTCAAAAATAAGCCGTTTCAGGGTGTCCATGAATTGCAGAAATTTCGTATCGGCTTCTCCTACCCAGAAAAGATCGATGAATGGGGCGATCGGGGCTGGGTTGAGAAAGGCGATAGGGCCACCGGCGATGACCAGTGGAAGAGAAGGGCGTTCCGCCGCAAGAGGCGGAACGCCCGCTGCCCGGAGCGTTCGAGGAAGACTGAGGAAGTCCTCTTCGAACGTGATGCTCCAGGCGATTACAGGGAATGAGGATAGTGGGCTTTGTGATTCACGTGTTTTCGGTTCCGCGCCATCGGTCAATCCCAGCTTGTCGGGGAAGACACGTTCTACGGCCAAGCCGGGTTCCTCGGTGAGTGTGCGATAGACAGCCTGCCACCCAAGGGTGGATATGGCTGCTTTATCGCCTCCGGGGACGGCCAGTGCGACTGGCAGTCGGCCACCGAGGACGGGTGCGTCAGGTTCGCTGACGCCATAATACAGGGTTCGCTTAGAGATAGCGTTTTCCTTTCACGTGAGTATGTATGACCTAGTCTACATTCTTGCGAATGAAGGCTGGGACTTCGAGATTGTCTTCCTCGAAAATGAATTCTTCTTCTCCGGGACCGGCGACAACCCGACGACGTTGCTGCATGGACGGGGCTTCTGTCGTGTTCAACTCGCCTCCGGCCTTGCGCAGATACGCGGGGATGTTTCTGTCGGTATTCAGCACTTTTTGGTGCCCGGACCGGCGAGACTGAGACGGTGCGGATTGTTCCATGCCGCGCGGTTTGCCGAGCAACAGGAGCTTTTGCTGCTCCGCCTTGCTCAGGACTGGTTCGGTTTCTTCCAGAATTGTTTCGATGCCGGTGGCGATGACAGTGATGCGCATTTCGTCGCCCGCATCGGGATCAAAGACCGTTCCGAAGAATATTTCGGCATCGTCGTGGGCTTCTTTGTAAATGATGTCTGCGGCTTCGGAGACTTCGTCAATGAGCATGTCCGGACCACAGGTGATGTTGATGAGCACGCCTTTGGCACCTTCGATGGACACATCTTCCAGCAGCGGGCTGGTGATGGCTTTCATGGCGGCTTCTTTCGCACGGGTTTCGCCAGAGGCGATGCCCGTACCCATCAGTGCCATACCTGAGCTGGACATGGCGGCTTTGACGTCAGCGAAGTCAAGGTTGATGAGACCGTGGACCGTGATGAGGTCGGCAATACCCTTGACGGCGTAGTACAGTACTTCATCGGCCTTTTTCAGCATGTCGGAGAACGAGGCTTTTTTGGCGGCCAATTGAAGCAGGCGGTCGTTGGGGATGGTGATGATGGAATCCACGACCTCGGACAAGGCCCTGGCACCTTCGTCAGCCTGTTCCAGACGACGTTTGCCTTCGAAATAAAATGGTTTGGTCACGACACCAACGGTGAGCGCGCCGAGTTCCTTGGCGACCTGTGCAACGACTGGGGCAGAGCCGGTGCCGGTGCCGCCGCCCATGCCTGCGGTGATGAAGACCATGTCCGCTCCGTCAAGTGCTTCGCGAATCTGGTCCATGGATTCCATGGCCGCAGAACGGCCGATTTCCGGGTTGGCACCCGCGCCCAGACCCTTGGTCAGTTTTTCACCGATCTGAATCTTGTGTTCGGCCAGAGATTTGTCGATGTCCTGGTGGTCGGTGTTCGCAACAATGAATTTCACGCCCTTGAGCGCGGATTGGATCATGTTGTTGACCGCATTGCCACCACCGCCGCCGCAACCGACGACTTTGATTTTGGCATTACTTTCGTGTTCGATTTCAAAGTATTCCATTGTGTGTCCTCCTCAGAATATTCCCTGTTGAATGTTCCCTGTATCCTCAGTAATTGCTCATTCCTCAAGCAATGTCCGTGAACCATTTTTTCATCCGCGATACAATTCGGTCGAACCCGGAATCGTCGCGAATCTTGAAGGGCCGGACCTTGTGAAGGCCTTCCTCTTCGGCCCCATGGAGCAGCAGACCGACTGCGGTGGCGTATTGGGGGCTGCGGACTTCGGCAGTGAGACCGCCAATTCCTTCGCCCGGTATCCCTATACGAACCGGCAGGTCGAAAATTTGTTCAGCAAGTTCCTGCATACCTTCAATCATTACAGTGCCTCCGGTCAAGACCACACCGGCAGCAATTCGGTTTTTAAAGCCGGATTTGATGAGTTCCTGGTCAACCAGGGCGAGAATTTCCTCGCAACGCGGTTCACAAATCTCGGAAAGCACGCGTTTGCTCATTTTTCTGGACTCTCGTCCACCGACACTGGGTACCTCGATAATCTCTTCCTGCGTGACCAGATCGGCCATGGCGCACCCAAAGTGCATCTTGATTTTTTCGGCGGACATCATGGGCGTGCGTAGTCCGTAAGCAATATCGTTGGTCAGGTTGTGACCACCGAGTGCGAGCACGCTGGTGTGTTTGATGGAATCTTTGGAAAAGACCGCGATATCCGTGGTGCCACCGCCGATATCCACCAGAGCCACGCCGATTTCACGTTCTTCTGGAGACAATACAGCCTTGCTGGAAGCGAGTGATTCCAGGACGATATTGGAGACGTCCAGACCGGAACGGTTGCACGAGCGAATGATATTTTGGGCGGATGTGACCGCGCCTGTGACAATGTGGACTTTGACTTCAAGGCGAACGCCGGCCATGCCGAGCGGGTCGGCAATGCCGCGCTGGTCGTCCACGATAAATTCCTGGGGCAGGGTGTGGAGCACTTCGCGATCCATGGGGATGGCGATGGCCTTGGCCGCTTCAATGACGCGGTCCACGTCCCGTTGTGTGACTTCGCCGCCCTTGACCGCGATCACGCCGTGAGAATTGAAGCCCTGAATATGGCTTCCTGCTATACCGGCGTAAACGGTGCGGATGTCGCATCCGGCCATGAGCTCTGCATCTTCAAGTGATTTCTTGATGCACTGAACGGTCTTTTCGATGTTGACGACCACGCCACGGCGCAGGCCTGTGCTGGGAGCCGTGCCGATGCCGATGATATCGACGCCGTTCTCGGAAGCCTCGCCCACCACAGTGCAAATCTTGGTGGTGCCGACATCCAATCCGACGATTAAATCATTACTAGCCATAAATAACTCCTCTGTTATTCCCGGTAATCCTGTAATATTTGATGCGTTATCCCATTGAAGGGGATTGCCGCTTCTTTATCCAAATCTTGTCGCCGCTGGCTGCGATAATCGCAGCGTCCATAAATTCATTTCTGCGCATGAGGTCCCGCCACACGATTTTGAGCCGTTCCAACTGCATTTCCCATCTGTCGGTGGACAGTTTGACGGTCAGCCCTTTGCCCATATCGTGGCCATCCAGGAATATTTCCAGCTCATGTGCGCTGGTCAGCTTGATCCAGGCCGTCTGAGATTGGGTAAATGGGGTCTGTCCTTCCTTGATCTTTTCAAGGATGCCGGTCAGCACCCGAGGCCCTTCCGTCACGCCATCCGCGACGCTCAGAATGGGCAATGAAGCCAGTTCTCCCGGATTCATGGGAGCGATGATGGTCCCTCTGGCATCCGCAAAATAGAGAGCGTCTCCCTGACGCATCCAGAATGCCGGGATTTTTTCTTCAATATCGATGTACAGGCGGTTGGGAAAATCCCGTCGTACTGTCGTTGATTCGATCCACGGATTGGCCGAAAGTTTCTGTTCGACTTCTCCTATGTTCATTTCCATGCAGTTGAGCCCCAGACTCACGTCTGCGGTACGCAAAATTTCGCCATGACTCAATCGTTTGTTCCCGGAAATATTGATTTCCTTGAGTTCAAAATACGGATGAGACGTAATGAGCCGGTAGCCGTACAGCAGACCCACGCCGAGTACGGCGATCAGGGAAAGGGTGAGCAGTCCCATGATGATTCGAACCAGCAGTTGTCCTGCATTGGTCAACTTGCGGGGCGATTTTGGCTTGCGCTTGAGCGAATTGCCCCGTTTGCTTCGGTTGGTCTTCAGGGAAAGACGGCTTTGTGTGCCCAAGGTCATGGTACTCATAGGGTGATGACCTCCAATTCAAGGGTGACGCCAAATTTGTCCTTGACCGTTGTCTGGGCCAGCTCGATCAGCTCCAAGGCATCCGAGCAGGTTCCATGTCCTTTATTGACCAGGAAATTGGCATGAATGTCGGAAAAAAGCATATCCCCAAGCCGCACGCCCTTCATTCCGGCCGTGTCCAGCAACCGTCCGGCACTGTCATTTTCGGGATTTTTGAAAACGCATCCTGCGGTTTTGGCCGTGACTGGCTGCGTGGCCTTTTTCTTGACATAATTGGTTTGCATGGTCGTGCGGATCTTTTTGGGATCGGCCTCCTTCAGGGCCAATTCCACTTCCCAGATCAGGCTGTCAGGCATGGAGACCGTGGTTGAAAAATGACGATAGGCGAATTCGCACTGCTCGCGATCCAGCCAGACCAGTCCGTGTGTCGGTGTCCAGAGGCGGACTCGGGTCACGAGGCTGCCGACTTCCGTGCCATAGGAACCGGCGTTCATGGCCACGCCTCCGCCCACGGAACCGGGAATGCCGGTCAACCCTTCCAGTCCGGACAGGCCGGCCATCTGTGCCCAGCCGAGCAGGCCGGGAAGCCGTTGGCCCGCGCCGCAACGCACAATGAGGGTGTCGTCGATTTTTTCCACACGTTCAGGGCCGGGGGGAGTCTCCGCTCGGATGAGAGCCAAATCGAGCTGCCCGTCCCGTGCCAGGAGGTTGGAGCCTTCACCGATGACAAACGAACGCATTGGGTGTTTCGAAAGGAAATGGGACAGGGCTTCAAGGTCCTGTTTGTCGCGCACCACGACCTCCACTTCGGCAGTGCCGCCGAGGCGTAAGCTCGTCCGCTTTGAAAGCGACGGATTGGAGATGAATTCGAGACCCATGCGTATTTCCTATTCCTTGGTGTCGTCTGTTTCTTCGGTTTGGTTGAGCCAGTTTTCTCCGATGCGCCAGATGGAGCCTGCGCCCTGTGTCATGAACAGGTCGCCGGGTTTGAGAATATCTCTGAGGCGTTTTTCAATGGAATCGAAGTCCGGGTAAAATTGGACTTTGGTTTCAGAGACCTGTTTGATTCCCTGTGCCAGCGAAAGGCCGGAAACACCCGGAATGGGAGATTCCGATGCCGGATAGATTTCCGTGAGCAACAGCAGGTCCGCGTCGGTAAAGGCCTTGCAGAACTCTCCGAACAGGGCTTTTGTCCGTGAAAAACGGTGTGGTTGAAAGACCACGACCAGCCGTCTGTCGGGATAACATTCCTTGGCGGTTCTGAGATTGGCTCGGATTTCTGCGGGATGATGTCCATAGTCATCCACCACCATGACGCCTTTGTGCTCGCCCTTGCGGTCGAACCGACGTCCCACACCACCAAAGTTGCCAAGACCATTGATGATGGATTCCTTGGATAATCCGGCTTCGAGCGCCACGCCGATGCAGGCCAGCGCATTGAGCACATTGTGGGTTCCTGGCTGGGCCACCGTGACTTCGCCCCATTCCTCGCCATCCAGATAGACCTTGAACAACGAGCGCAGGTGCGAACTGATGATTTCGCCGCGCAAGCGGTTGTGCTGGCCGAGTCCATAGGTCATGTATGGGCGTTTGATCAGGGGAAGCAGTCGGTGGACACCTTCATCATCGCCACAGACCACATTCATGCCGTAAAATGGTGTGGAGTTCATGAATCGGATGAACGAGAGATCAATGGCATCCTGATTGTCATAGAAATCCATGTGATCCTTGTCCACATTCGTCACGACCGTGATGATCGGGGACAGACGCAGGAAGGACCCATCGGATTCGTCGGCTTCGGCAATGAGATAATCTCCGTCGCCAAGCCGGGCGTTGGCACCATAGGTGTTCAGCTTGCCACCGATGATGACCGTGGGATCGAGTCCCGCTTCCGTGAAAATTGTCGCCATAAGTGACGTTGTGGTCGTTTTGCCATGGGTTCCGGCAATGGCGATGCCAGTGCGTAACCGCATCAGCTCGGCCAGCATTTCGGCACGGGGAATGATTGGAATACCGCGTTCCCGCGCTTCCACGAGTTCCGGGTTCTTGGACGGGATGGCTGTGGATTTGATGAGCACATCCGCTTCGCCCACATTGTCCGCACCATGGCCGATGAACACCGTTGCGCCGAGTTTTTCCAGCCGTCTGACTGCCGCAGATGCGGACAGGTCAGAGCCGGTGATGGTGAATCCCATGTTGATGAGAACTTCCGCGATGCCGTTCATGCCGGACCCGCCGATACCCACCATGTGGATGGTGTTGACTCGGGCGCGCATGGCCGGGCAGGTTTCGCCGCCAACGGTTAAATATGGTCCTTGTGCTGTCATGTTATCACTCCTACGCCGTCAGGGCTTCAAGCCCGGACGCTATATCTGCGGCCGCTTTCACCGTGGCGAATTCGCGGGCCGCTGTTTCCATGTCAGTCAATTGCTTCGGGGTGTTGAGCAGATCGAGAATGACAGTGGTCACGGTTGTTCCTGTCAATTCCGACTGGGGAAGCAACCGGGCCGCGCCGATGTCCGACATGGCTTTGGCGTTCATTGTTTGATGGTTATGGGTGGCCTGGGGGAAGGGCACGAAAATGGCCGGAACCCCTGCCGCCGCGATTTCAAAGACCGTGGTCGCCCCGGATCGGCACAGTGCCAGATCACAGAGGGCATATTCGGTCCCCATATCCTCGATGAATTCGTGGACCTGTGCCGGGTCTGCCCCGGCAGTTTCATAGGCTGCGCGAACTCTGTTGAAATCTATTGGACCTGTCTGGTGAACCAGTGTGACTCCGGCCTGTTGCAGTGCCGGGAGTGCGTCGATGACCGCATCGTTGATGGGGCGGGCACCCTGGCTGCCGCCGAGGACGAGCAGCCGTTTGCCATCCGGTCTGTTGCGGCGTTTGGCCGCGGCCTTGATGATGTCCAGCCGCACCGGATTGCCGGTCAGATACGTCTTGTGGGCCGGGAAGACCCGCAAGGCGTCCGGGAAGCTCAGGAAAATTCGTTTGACCATTTTGCCCAGTACTTTGTTGGCCATGCCCGGGACAGAATTCTGTTCGTGAATGGCCGTGGGGATACCGAGGATTTTGGCCGCGAGCACGGGGCAGAATCCCGCATAGCCACCGAAACCAATGACCGCGTCAGGCTTGAATCCCCAGACCGCTGCGATGGCTTTGGGCAGTCCGGTGCCCAGCCAGCCGAGTCCGGAAATGATGCCGGGAATGCCGCGTCCCATGATACCCGAAGCAGGCAGCTCCAGGAATCGGAGGCCGTGTTTGCGCGCCATGTCGCCTTCCGGGCCGGGACCACCCATGAAAAGGATGTCCACACCCTTGTTGCGTAGGGTGAGTTCTGTCGCCACGGCCAGGGCCGGAAAGATGTGGCCGCCTGTTCCGCCAGTGGTGAGAACGACTCTGTTTAATGTCATGCTTTCACCCTCCGGGAGAGGTTAAGCAGAATGCCAGCGCAGATGAAGGACACCGTGAGGCTGGACCCTCCATAGCTGATGAATGGCATGGCCACGCCCTTGGGAGGGACAGTCCCCAGGACCACGGCGAGGTTCAGGATCATGCCGAGGGCCAGGATACAGGTCACGCCAAATGCCGTGAATCGGTCTTGCAGGTCTTCGAGCTTGAGCGTGACGCGGAAAGCCCGGAATAGGAAAAAGCCGATGGCGATGAAGAAAAGGGACATGCCGACAAAGCCGAGTTCTTCGCCGACCACGGCCATGATGAAGTCGTTATGGGCTTCGGGGAGGAAAAAGAGTTTGCGTTGTCCCGCGCCAATGCCGGTCCCAAAGAGTTTGCCGGACCCGAAGGCATAGAGGGATTGGACCAGTTGATAGCCTTCGTTTTGGGCCGAGGCGAACGGGTCCAGAAATGCGGTCCATCGTTTGAAACGGTAGGGTGAGGATGAAATGAGCAACCAGCCCGCACCGCCAGCAAAAATCAGTGAAATGAACAGGTAGCTGAAGCGGGTGCCACCTACCAGACACATGAAAAAGAGGAGACCGCACATGACCACGGCCCCGCCGAAGTCCGGCTGGAGCAGCAGCAGGCCGCACAGGAATCCCGTGACCAGGAAGGGCGGCAGAACCCCCACGGAAAAAGTGCGGACCATTTCTTGTTTATGGGCGAAAAAGTATGCGAGATACAGCACCAGGGCGACTTTGGCGTATTCAAGCGGTTGCAGATTGAACGGGCCGATATCGATCCAGCGACTCGCTCCGTTCACAGAGATTCCCAGCGGCGAGATGCACAGGCCGAGCAGGATGATGGCAATGGTCACCCAGACGTAGGTCAATGCGTAGAGAAGTTGGCGGGGCATTCGCATACAACAGACCATGGTCACCAGCCCCACGCCGGTGAAGATGAGCTGGCGTTTGAAAAAGTAGTAGGTGTCGCCGTAGACCCGTTCGGCCATGATACCGGACGAGGACAGGACCATAATCAGTCCGAAACCGCCGAGGATCATGGTTGCGGTGAGCAGCCACGGATCGATGCGGCCAGTGCCGCCGGAATGTTTTTTGGCGTTGAGGCGATTAGTCATCAAGCCCTCCCACCACGCGTTTGAAATCCGCTCCACGTTGAGCCATGCCGGTATACTGGTCAAAGCTGGATGTGGCCGGAGACAATAAAATCACGTCACCTGCGTCGGCCTGGGCAGCCTGTCGTTTGACCGCCAGTTCAAGCGTGGTATCCCAGGTCACGGGAAATGATTCGGCCAGGACGGGTTCCAGATGCTCGCGGGCACCGCCATACAAACCGACATGGATGACTGCCCCGGCGATATTCTTGGCAAATGCGGTCACGTCGCCGCCTTTCCAGACGCCACCCATGAGGATGCGGACTGGGCGATCAAAGGAGCGAACCGCAGCCAGTGCCGCGTCCAGTGTCGTGGCCTTGGAATCATTGACGTACAGGACGCCCTTTTTCTCTCCAACCGGCTCGATACGGTGGGCCAACGGTTTGAATGTACTGATGGCTTTGGCGGCCTGTGTTTCGGTGACGCCGAAGTGTTTGACCGCTTGCCATGCGGCTTCCACGTTGGACCGATTGTGTTTACCGGGAAGATATGGTGCCTCGAAGCGGTCAGTGCCGTCGAACCACTGTATATGGGCGTTGGTAAAGGAGCGGTCGGTCAGGACAGGGCGCAGGGATTCGTGCAAAAGCGCGGTATCTTCGCCGGTCATGCGCCGGAATAATGCCAACTTGGCGTCCAGATATTCGTCCATGTTTTCATGATAATCCAAATGATTGGCCGAGAAATTCAGGAACACGCCCACATGGGGTTTGAACTGGCGGCAATTCTGAAGCTGGAAACTGGAGACTTCCAACACGATGATATCCGCTGGTTCCGAATCCAGCACGTAATCACACAGCGGGACGCCGATGTTGCCGCCGGTAAAGACCGTGTGACCGGCCTGTTCCAGTATTTCGGTAATGAGTGTGGTGGTCGTGGTCTTGCCGTTGGAACCGGTCACCGCCAGCATGGGGGCTTCAATGAACCATGACGCGAATTCCAGTTCAGATATCAGGGTGCTCGGTGCGAGTCCTTCGAGGACTGGTGCAAGCTTTTTGACTGGCACACCCGGTGAGAACACCACGAGGTCCGCGTCTGCGAAATGGCGTTTTTCATGCGGCCCGGCAACGAGTTCCACGGTTCCCTTGAGCGGTCCCAAAATGGTTTCGGTCAGATCGGCATTGCTGTCCACCACACGGACTGTGGCCCCGAGCACGTCAAGGAGACGAGCGGCGGCCAGACCGGATTTGCCGCACCCGACCACCACGGCCTGTTTGCCGGTGAAGGTGCGTTGTTCGATGAAGGTGTGGACAGAATTTTTCACAATGAAGCCTCTATTACCGCAGTTTCAGGGTTGAAAGGGCCATGAGGGCCATGAGAATCGATAAAATCCAGAATCGAACGATGATCTTGGATTCCGGGATACCTTTGAGTTCGAAATGGTGATGGAGTGGGGCCATCTTGAAAATCCGTTTGCCGCCGGTGAGTTTGAAATAGCCCACTTGCAGGATCACCGAGAGGGTTTCAAAGACGAACACGCCGCCGACAATGGCGAGCAGGAGTTCCTGCTTGGCCAGGACGGCCACGAAGCCGAGCGCACCGCCGAGGCCGAGCGATCCGACATCACCCATGAAGACCTGGGCCGGGTGTGCATTGAACCAGAGAAAGCCGAGTCCGGCACCCACCATGGCACCGCAGAAGATGGTGACTTCACCGATGCCCTGAATGTTGTGGACTTGCAGATAGTCGGCCATGGTTGCGTGTCCTGACACGTAGATGAAGATGGCGAAGCAGGCCATGGCCACGACCATGGGACCGATGGCCAGCCCGTCCAGTCCGTCGGTCAGGTTGACGGCATTACTGGCACCGACCATGACCACCATGGCAAAGGGCAGGTAGAACCAGCCGAGGTCCGGGTTGAAATTCTTGAAGAACGGCACGGATAATTGGGTGGAATACGCCGGTTCATTGATAAGCAGTGCAATGGCTGAAGCCGTGACCAGACATTGCAGGGTGAATTTGGCCTTGGCAGACAATCCCTGATTCTGTTTCTTGACGACCTTGATATAGTCATCGGCGAACCCGATGGCACTGAATCCGACGTAGACCAGCAGGGTCAGCCAGATATAGACGTTGGACAGATCGGCCCAGAGCAGAGTCGAAATGCCGACGCTGATGAGGATCATGATGCCGCCCATGGTGGGGGTGCCTTCCTTGGCTTGATGGTGTGGTCCGTCTTCACGGATGTATTGTCCGCATTTGATCCGTTTGAGCCAGCGGATCATGGCCGGGCCAAACATGATGGAAATGATGAGCGCAGTCAGCAAGGCCCACACAGATCGGAAGGTGATGTATCGAAAAACGTTGAGAATCCCGAGGTCTGTCGAGAGCGGGACGAGAAGATTATATATCACTGATTGCCTCCTTGGGCGTCTTCAGTGCGTCCGGCACAGAGTGCAGACACGAAGTGTTCCATTTCAAGCGATCGTGACCCTTTGACCAGAGCCACACCTTTGGCCGCGCCAAAGGACTGCCACGCATGGACGAAATCTTCACGCGTGTCGATCTTGTGCATTTTTTTGCCGTAAGCCTGTGCAACGGCATTGAAATGGTCCCCTTTGTAGAAGACAATCGTTGGTTCGATTTCCCTGAGAGTGCGTCCCAATGCTTCATGGTGTTTGCGAGTTTCGTCCCCGAGTTCCCGCATATCGCCAAGAATGAGGGCCAGGGGCTTTCCGTCGGCCATGTCGGCCGCTGTCTGAATGGACCGCTGCATGGACAACGGGTTGGCGTTGTACGTGTCGTCAATGACCATCAGGTTGCCGTTGCGCTTGCAGCAGAACCGTTGGGTATCGGGTTCAAGCGATTGAACGCCGCGAATGACGGCATCGCGATTCAGACCAAGGGCGTGAGCCACAGCGGCTACGCAGGCGAGGTTCTCGGCGTAATGTTCGCCACAGAACGGGGCTTCGAATTCTCCGTCGCCGTCGGGCGTTGTCAGCCGGAAACGACCATTGCCCTCGGTTCCGGGGCCGAGGAATGTGGCGACAAAGTCGGTCTTTGCATCGAGATTCGTGGAAAATCCGACCGGCATGTCAACGAGTTCACGGGCTGCATCCCAAAGGAGCGGGTAGTCTTTTGAAATAATGGCTGAACCCGGTTGCCGCAGATATCTGAGCAAAACGGATTTGGCCTGCGCCACACCGGCTTCGTTGCCCAGTCCTTCAAGATGGCCGGGACCGACATTGGTGATGACTGCGATGTCCGGGCTGGCGATGGGGGCCAATTCTTCCATGTCGCCCCGGTGGGAAATACCCAGTTCCATGATCCAGAGTTCCTGATCCACCGTCGCCTTGAGCATGGACAGGGGCAGGCCGATCTGGTTGTTGAAATTCCGATAATTCTTGGCTGTTTCGAATTTTTCTGAGGCCACGGCGTAGAGCATTTCCTTGACCGTGGTTTTGCCCGCTGTGCCGGTGACGGCAACGAGCTTTGCCCCGCATATGTCTCGCCAGCACGCGGCCAGTCTCCCCAAGGCGTTGACCGTGTCGCGAACCATGAGAATCGGTGCGTCCACATCGTCGATCATGCGGGATGCCACCACTGCGACGGCTCCCTGCTTGACGGCTTGAGCCGCGAATTCGTGCCCGTCGAAATTATCTCCGCTGACGCAGAAGAACAGATCGCCTTTTTCCACGGTACGAGAGTCCGTCTTCACCGAGGCGATGATGGTTTGGGAGTGGCTCTCTTCAGCCAAGCCGCCGAGGCAGCGTACAACGTCAGCCAGTGTTAGATTCACGAATACATTTCCTCAAGCAGTTCAGCGGTGACATGGGTGTCGAGAAACGGAATCATTTCACCGTTGATTTTTTGGTTTGGTTCATGGCCGCGTCCGGCAATAAGCAGGACGTCGCCCGGTTCCATTTCTTCAAGGGCCATGGCTATGGCGGTGCGTCGATCAGGATGCTCGATGATTTTGGGAACCCCAGCGAGTCCGGGACGGATGTCGTCCAGAATGGCGACCGGGTCTTCGGATCGGGGGTTGTCCGAGGTGAGCACGGCGACGTCTGCGTATCGTGCCACGGCCTGTCCCATGATCGGGCGTTTGGTCCGATCGCGATCGCCACCGCAGCCAAACAGGGTGATGAGCCGTTTGAAATCCAATGATTTGAGGGTGCGTTGCACATTTTCCAACGCATCCGGGGTGTGGGCGAAATCCACGAATACGTCGAGACCGTGATCATTGATGACCCGTTCCAGCCGACCGGGCACGCCTGGAAAATCCTTGAGCGCGCGCATCTGTTTGCAATTCAGCCCGAGTTGCAGGGCAACGGCCTGTGCCGCCATGAGGTTCATGGCGTTGAACGAGCCGATCAAGGGAGAATGGATGGTCCAGCTTTTGCCCTTGTACGCGGTTTCCAACTCGATGCCTTGGCCGTCCATGGACACGATACGGCCCTGAATCATGGGATGATCGCCGACTTCGTTCTGGACCGCCGCGATATCGCCGATGCCGTATCCGATGGCTCCGGGGCATTCTGACAAGAGTCTGCGGCCATGCGGGTCGTTGTAGTTGGTGATGTTGACCTTGGAGTCGAGCGGATAGTCTGTGAACAGTTTGGCCTTGGCCTTGAAATATGTTTCCATGTCGCCATGGTAGTCGAGGTGGTCCTGAGTGAGATTGGTGAAGACTCCGGCGTTGAAATCGAGACCAGCCACGCGGTATTGTTCGAGGGCGTGGGAAGACACTTCCATGAGCACCACGTCCACGTCATCCTTTTTCATGTTGAAAATGAGTTCGTGGATCATCCAGCAGTCCGGGGTGGTCAGGGACGCTTCGATCTGAAAGCCGGGCCAGCGATAATTGACCGTGCCGAGCACGCCGACCTTCAACCCGGCCGAAGCGAGCAGGTGCTCGATGATGTACGTTGTGGTGGTCTTGCCGTTGGTGCCGGTGATGCCGACCAGCTTCACATTTCGGTCCATGCGATGAAAATGAGTCCGAGCCAGTTCGCCCAAGGCGATTGCCGGATTGTCCACGTACACGGCAAGGGCCTTTTTCTCCACAACCGGGGCCACGAGGTCACGGGCTTCTTTTGGCGCCACGATGTATCGTGCTCCGTTGTCCAATGCATTGGGGATGTAGTCGAGACCTCGGACCGCAGTTCCGGGCATGGCGACAAAGCATTCGCCTTCCTGGATCTTGCGCGAATCCGTGCGCACAACAAGCCCTTTTTTTGCTTCTTTGAGCAGGGTTTCAAATTCCATCACGCCTCGTTCCTCGTCTTTTTCCTTGCCGCTATGAGAGCCAGAGAACAAAAACATCATCCGCACCCTCCGTGTTGTGGCCTTTGGGCCAGGGTCGCCCAGCTCCGGGCTTCTGGCTTTTGACCGTCATTCCCTGGCCTTTGAGCACAGGGACTATTCCCATTTTCGTCAACAGCTCCAATGCCCTGCGAACGGGCATTCCGGTAATGTCGGGGACTGTTTCGGTGACCGCCTGGACCGAGGGACTCGGCACCGCTTGTGGCAGGGGCTGCTCGGCCAGTTCGTCCACGGACACGTTTTCCGTGATGACGCTGTCGAGTGTTTCGGACAGTTTGCCGTGATAGGCCAACGTTCTGACAGTGATTTCACGACAGACCGGTGCCGCCACTGTGGAGCCGTAGTTGGATTTTTGTGGTTCATCGATCATGGTGATGACCAATAATTCCGGTTCGTCTGCCGGAACCAGTGCCACAAATGAAGAAAGATATTGATCGCCATACCCGCCCTTGGGTGAGGCTTTTTGCGCGGTGCCTGTTTTACCGGCCATGGAAATGCCCTGGATGCGGGCACTGCGTCCGGTGCCGTCTTCGTGGACAACTTCTTTCATCATGGACAGCACCTGAGCCGTTGTTTTCGGGCTGAAAATTTGTGTGGCGGTGTGTTTTCGTTGCACAACAGGATTCTTGACCAGATTGAGGTCCTTGGTGATTCCCTGATTGGCGAGACACAGAAAGGCCTTGGCCAATTGGACAGCCGTGGTGCCAATGCCCTGTCCGAAGCTGATGGCCGCCAGATCGACAGATGTCCACTTTTTGGCGGGCATGAGAATGCCGGATGATTCGCCGGGCAGGCCGAGG
Organism: Pseudodesulfovibrio sp. JC047; assembly: GCF_010468615.1. NCBI lineage: Bacteria > Pseudomonadati > Thermodesulfobacteriota > Desulfovibrionia > Desulfovibrionales > Desulfovibrionaceae > Pseudodesulfovibrio > Pseudodesulfovibrio sp. JC047. The sequence continues at coordinate 114,093 of NZ_WUEH01000006.1, forward strand.
TTGGTTTTTGCCCCGAAACCGAGTTTGGTCAGGTAGGAATGGTAGACACTCGCCCCCATATCCATGCCTATTTTTGCGGTGCCGATATTGGACGAATACCGGAGGACTTTATGAGCGGGCAGCCATTTGGCGGGGTGGGTGTCCCGAATGACCTTGCGTGCCACACGCCACCGGCCGTTTTCGCAGTCGATGAGAGTCTCAGGCTCGATCACACCTTCTTCCAGGGCTGCGGCGAACAAAAACGGCTTCATGGTTGAGCCGGGTTCATAAATATCGGTGATGGCGCGCAATCGGCGTTGGGCAGCGTTTGACGTCCTGACCATATTCGGATTGAAAAATGGCTGGTTGGCAATGGCCAGAATGTCGCCGGAGTCCACGTCAACCACCAGAACGATTCCGGCACGGGCTTCGTTTTTGGCGATGGATTTTGCCAGCGATTGTTCGGCTGCGTGTTGAATGTGGGTGTCAATGGTAAGTTGGACGTCTTGACCGTTGATATCCACTTTACGACCATGGGCATCAAGATACATGCGGTGCCCTGTGGCGTCGCGGGGCACGACGAATTCCGCCTTGCTGGGCGTCATCTGCTTGTTGAAAATCAGCTCAATGCCTTCCCGGCCCTGGCCATCGATATCCACGAATCCAAGGAGTTGGCCGCCAAGATGTCCGTTAGGATAAATGCGATTGAACTCACTGGTCAGGCGAACGCCGGGAAGCGCAGCCTTGGAGATTGCGGCGGCTTCGCGATCCGTGACCTGCCGTTTTATCCAGACAAATTTTCGTTTGGACTTGAGTTTCTTGTAGACTGTACGGCGAGACATTTTGAGATCGCGAGAGAGGGTGTCTGCGGCAACGTCGATGTTGTCGATGGCATACGGACGGGCGAAAATTGATTTGGCTTCGACAGAGGTGGCGAGCATCTGACCGTTGCGATCAAAGATGCGGCCCCGTTCGCCATATTCACATTCGGCGGCGAGGCTCTGTTTTGCGGCTTTGGCAGCCAGATAATCACCGTCATGGAGTTGAACCCATCCGGCTCGTGCCCACAGACCAGTAAGCGCAACTGTAAACAAGGCTATGACGAGCCCTATCTTGATGCCGCTTAAATCGGTGCGCCTTTTACTATCCTTTGCCATTGTTATCCCTGTTGTTCCCACTGTGCGGCGCGTTTATGGCAGTACGCGTCGCTACCTTGTGTCCGTTATCCGCCGAATCTGCCCCGGCGCGGCCACTCCCAAGCCGAGTTGACTTGCAAGCTTCTTGAGCTGATACGGTGAAACCAGGTTGTTCCTCTCAACCGTCAGTTTCACAGCCAGATCCTCTTTCTGGCTCAGTTGCAGCTCCATCTTGCGCAGATCATATGCCAGATCGATACGCTCGATGTTCAACCAAACAGCTCCCAAACCCAGAGTAAGCGCCATGCCGAAAAGGCTTAACGTCATCCAGAGGAGTGTTTTGTCGGTTTTGCTCATACGGTTTCCCCGTTCGGTCCGAGTTTCTCCGCTACCCTGAGTTTTGCACTCCTGGCGCGGGGGTTTCCGTCCCTTTCAGTGTCCGAGGCGCCCAACGGTTTCTTGGTGAGCACTTTCATTTCGGGGATACCTCCGCAGGTGCAGTGAAGTTGTTGCGGGGGGCATTTGCACCCCTTGGCTGCATCCCGAAATGCGTGCTTCACCGCCCTGTCTTCCAGGGAGTGAAACGAAATGATGGCCACTCTCGCGCCTGGTTTCAGGCGTCCGATGATGGTTTTAAGGTAGTACTCAAGTTCCTCAGTCTCTCTGTTGACTGCGATACGCAGTCCCTGAAAAGTTCGGGTCGCCGGATGATTCCGCGCGGTGTGCCGCATTTTTGGCGGGTATGCCAGACGCACAATTTCGGCCAATCGGAGCGTTCGTGTGATCCGTTCCTTGTCCCGAGCCTTCAATATTGCCGACGCTATTTTCCCGGCCAGGGGATCTTCCCCATAGACCCTGATGATCCGCGCCAGATCACCGTGTTTCAGTGTATTGACCAACTCTTCGGCCGAAGCCCCGGAGTCGGGGTCCATGCGCATGTCCAAAGGACCGTCGTGGATAAAGCTGAATCCTCTTTCAGCAACATCCAGCTGCATGGACGAGACGCCGAGGTCCAAGACCGCGCCGTCAATCGTGTCCCAGCCGATATCGTCCAGGGCTTCCTCAAACCGGGAAAAAGGGGCGTGGTACAGATGAATACTGTTTTCGAAATCCACGAGACGCTGTCTTGCCAGCGTCAAAGCCTTTTCGTCCCGGTCAAGCCCTAAAAGTTCGGCCGTGCCTCCTGCCGCCTGTAAAAGCGCCAGACTGTGACCTCCCATGCCCAATGTGCCGTCCATGTAACGGCCTCCTGGCTTGGGCCGAAGCCACTCGACAACTTCATGTAAAAGAACAGTCGTGTGCAGTGATGCGGGATCTTGGGTGCCCTGTTTCATCAGAAAGGAAGGGCGACGTTGTTTTCAGCCAGCTCGCCGGACACGTCATTGTCCTCTTCGAGCAATTGGTCGAAGCTCTCTGCCGACCAGATTTCAAACCGTTTACCAGCTCCCATGACCACTACGTCCTTTTCCAATTTGCCTGATTTGCGCAGATGCGCGGGAATGGCGATGCGTCCCTGCTTGCCAACCTTGACTTCTGTATAGCCGAGGTTGAAAAGTCGAATGATGTTCTGGAGTGCCCGGCTCGGAGCCTTGATCCCGTCCAGTTCACTTTCAAGTTGCGTCCATTGCTCGGGGGTGATGCCGATGACATGCTTGTCATAGATGGTCAGCACCATGACCGCGTCCGATGACTCGGCGCGTATCAAATCCTTGAACTCGGGCGGCAATATGAGCCGTCCCTTATCGTCAAGGCTTCGGTGTGCATGACCTTTAAACTTCATTTTTCCCCCGGGAGATCTGTGTCTTCCACATTCTTACACTAGTTTTACACTGATTTCCACTTCTTCCCACCTGTGCTTGAAAATCAAGGGAAAGTCAACCTCTCCTGTTGAGAATCATTGGTAAAAATAACCCGGGCTTATTGCTTTTTTCAGGTGCGCGGCCTAGACTTCGCATACATCCGAGAGGGTGACCTGTTGAAAAGTCGAAGAAAATCAGCGCAGAGGATGTTTCCTTTTTGGCCTTAACCGCCAACAGGAGGAAACAGAGCAAGGAGGCTGTCATGGATAGGCATATTAAGATCATTGCGACACTGGGACCGGGAACCGAAACATATGAAGCTGTGAAAAATCTGGTGGCATCCGGTGCCAAGATATTTCGGTTGAACTTTTCCCATGGCGGTCGGGAATTTTTTGCGAGGATGGTGGAGATCATCCGGCGGTTGGAAGTGGAGACCGGCTACACCCTGACGGTGCTTCAGGATTTGTCGGGTCCGAAAATCAGGACCTGCGATGTGGGGCTTGGTGCGTTTGAAGTGAACAAGGGCACGGAAGTTCTGTTGGGCACGCCCGATGAATATAAGGAAGATGGGAGCCCATTCATTTGTCTCGATATCCCGGAGATGTTTGCCGGGGTGAAGGAAGGGGATCAAGTCGCTTTGGGAGATGGCGTGATCCGGTTCAAAGTGGCGAAGATTGAGCGGAAGCATCTGATCCGGCTGGTTGCGACCAACTCCGGTATCTGTCCGCCCAGAAAGGGCATCACGTTTCCCGGAACCACGACCCCGTTGGCTCCATTGACCGACAAGGACAAGGCGGACCTCGCCATCGGCATGGATTTGGGAGTGGACGTGGTTGCCATGAGTTTTGTCCAGAAGGCGCAGGACATCAGAAATTTACGGGATAAAATGGTGCAATATGGACGGCGGGTTCCCATTATTGCCAAGATCGAACGGACAGCGGCTTTGGACTGTCTTGATGAAATTATCGATGAAGCCGATGGTATCATGGTGGCGCGTGGTGACCTTGGTCTGGAGCTTGATCTGGCAGAATTGCCCACCGCGCAGAAACGGATCATCCGGGCTTGTAACAAGCTCGGCAAGCCGGTGATCGTGGCGACCCAGATGTTATTGTCCATGGTCAATTCGCCCATGGCGACCCGCGCGGAGACAACGGATGTGGCCAATGCCATTCTGGACGGTGCGGATTGCGTCATGCTGTCTGAAGAAACGGCTGTAGGGCAATATCCGAGCGAGGCGGTCAAGTTCATGCGCAAGATTGCCTATGAGATCGAGGCGTACATGTTCGAGACCGGTTTGGGGAATGTGGCCGTGGATGGAGTCAAGGAACACCCGTCCACCTTTTTGGCGCACGCCGCTGCCATGCTGGCCGGGAAAGTCGATGCCAAGGCGATCATCTGTCATTCCACCTCGGGTGCCACGGCCCGTATCCTGTCATCCTGTCGCCCCAAGCAGTCCATTTACGCCTTGAGCACGGATTCTTCGGTCAGGCACTTCACAAATCTTTCATTGGGGGTTATTCCTGCGGAACCTCTGGATGTCATTGACGACCATCAGGAGCGGGCCGAAGTCTTTGTCAGGCAATGCCCCTCGTTCAAGGAAGGGGATGTTGTCGTGGTGACGGCCGGACAGCCGGAAAAGGGCAAGACCGTGACCCAGACCAATGTGGTCAAGCTGTACGAAAAGCTCAAAAAAGAAGAGATTTGATGGCTGCTGCTCAGAAACACGATATCCCTGACGGTCTCAACGAGGAATACTACCAGATCAGTGCCGACATTCTGGGCAGTTTCAACAAATATCGTCCACCCTTGAACATCTTCTTGTTCAAGGAGGATGTGGCGCGGATTCTTCCCTATTATAAGGTTGGGGGCCGGTTGAGCAACGAGCAGATCGATGAATTGCTCGCTTTGACCCGACAGGGAGTGATTTTTGTCTCTCGTGACGATCACCCTGTCTATGTCGAACATATCAGTTATCAGCTTGATCTGGTGCTTGTGGACAGGAACCTCAAGGAAAAGGAAATCGCGGACATTTTTACGCAGGCCCTCACCCGAAGGCTGGCGGAGTTTTTTGCCCAACCCGTGAAGAATGTTTTTGAGAAACTGTGGGTCGATCTCATGGTCCTGTCCGAATATCTCTATGCGGACATGAGTCGGTCTCGTGCCCTGGTCCGGCGGTTGCACACCGAACATTCCCTGGAAAATCATTCCGTGAATACGGGCTTTTTGGGGCTTGCCTTGTGGGGAAAGCTCAAGGAAAAAGATTTTCACGAGGCCGTCAAGCGAAAGACCTTTGACCGGGTGCTGGCCGGATTGTTCCTCCATGATCTCGGCATGGCCAAGGTCCCGGCTTTTATTCGATCCAAGGACAAGCCGCTGACCGGCGATGAACGGACCAAGGTGAATGCGCACACAAAGACTGGCTATGAGATGCTCGGCAAGCTCGGGGTGCGTTTTGCCGAAATCGATCAGTGTGTCACGCAACATCATGAACGGATCAACGGGGCTGGCTATCCGCTCAAGAGCACCGAGCAGGATTTCCCCGGACGACTCTGTGCGGTCGCGGATTCCTTTTGCGCCATGATATCCCGGCGGCCTTATGCCAAGTCCATGGGATTTGTGCAGGCCTCTATGTCTTTGCTGCAAGATACAAAGTATGACCGGGCAATCACCAAAGCCTTGCAAATGTATCTCATGATGGATCTCAAAATGAAGCCGTGATTCATTCGTGGTGAAAAGTTCGATATTTGACAGAGATAACTTTTTTATTCCCGGGCTTTGCCCGGACCCACCAGAGAACCCTTTGAAAAGGGTTCTCTGGACTCTCCCAAACTTTTTATCGCTCGCTTCGCTCGAGGCTTTTCGATATCGGGACAAAATATCATGGGAAATCAGTCTCTTTGCTGACGAATGGCTGATGCCGAACCCGCCGAAGGCGCATCAAAAAGTTTTGGAGATTCTCAAGAACCTTTTTCAAAAGGTTCTTGAGCCGCCGGAGGCATTCCTTTCTTCTTCCTTCCCGGGCTTTGCCCGGACCCACCAAAGAACCCTTTGAAAAGGGTTCTCTGGACTCTCCTCAACTTTTTATCGCTCGCTTCGCTCGAGGCTCTTCGATATCGGGACAAAATGTCATGGAGAATCAATCCCTTTGCTGACGAATGACTGATGCCGAACCCGCCGAAGGCGCACCAAAAAGTTTTGGAGATTCTCAAGAACCTTTTTCAAAAGGTTCTTGAGCCGCCGGAGGCATTCCTTTCCGCCATCTTCTAGCGAAAATTATTTGAATATTGGGATCATGTCTCTGGTCATTTCTCGGTAGACGTCAGTCACATAGACCACCCCCATCACGCGATCACCTTCAACGACCAGTGCCCAGTCTCGGCGAGATTTGAGAAAGATATCGAGCACGACGAGGATGGGATCGTTGGGCTTGAGGATTGGCGGGTTGGTAATGAGATATTCATCCAGTCTGAGCTGGGTGCAGATGAGACAGGCGTTGGCGAATTGCTGATCCCAATCCACTTCGCCGTCGGCTTTGAGATTGTCATCCTTGAGGACTGACTTCTTGACTGCTTTGAAGAGTTTCCACAGATTGATGGTTCCGGCGAGTTTGCCACTCTTGGTCTTGACCACCACGACTTGGGAATCAGGGGCATCGACCATGGCTTTCCGCATGACTCGAATGGCTTCGGCCAGACTCGCGTCGTCCTGAACAGTGGGATATTCGTCGCGCATCATGTCCCAGGCGCGTTTTCTCAGCATCATATGAGTATCTCTCCTTGGTCAACATGGTGTTCGTCAGGGGCTTACCTGCTTCACTCGTATCTGTTGTCCTTTTTTTTGTCCATACTAACAACAGGCAAAGCGAGGCGTGGCTTGACTTGGAGGGAAAAGATGGCAAAAGTGCTCTTATGCGAAAACCTGTCATCCTCGTGAGTCTTGTTTGGGTGCTTCTGGCCGCACCCTTGGCCCATGCCGTAGAAACCGTCCCTTTTGGGCCGGGAGAAAAACTTTCCTACGAAATATATTGGACGTTTATCCATGCGGGTGATGCCGTGCTGGAGGTCATGCCGGATACGGAGATCAACGGTACCCCTGCCCGATATTTCAAGGCCACGGCCTCGACCGTGCCGTGGGTGGATGCGTTTTATAAAGTGCGTGACGTGCTTGAAGCGTGGACGGATCTGGAAGTGACGCATTCTTTGCGGTACACGAAAGACCAGAATGAAGGGACGTACCACAAGAAGGTCGATCTGGTGTTCGATAAGGAGACCAATCAGTCCAGACGATATACGCGGGGCATTTTGCAACACACTTTGGACCAGCCCGTGGACGTTTTTGACCCCATGTCTGTCCTTTTTAGTTTTCGCAAACAGATTTTGTACAAATCCATGCAGTTTGGCGCCAATGTTTCTGACGGCAAGAAAACCGTTGTTGGTGAATCCACGGTAGAAGCCATGGAAACCATCAAGACCGGGATCGGACCGATACAGTGCTTCCGGGTTCGGCTGGATATCAAACACCTGTCCGGGGTGTTCAAGAAATCCCGCGACGCCGAATTGCTTGTCTGGTTCTCGGCAGATGCCAGACGAATTCCGGTGAAAGTCAAATCCAAGGTCAAGGTGGGGCATTTCACCATGGAGCTGGTCGGGTATCAGCCTCCTTCGTCTTCAAAGAAAGAGACAGCTCGTTAATTTCATCCTTTTCAAGTCCTTATTGCGAACGACAACACGTTCTTTGCATCGCTCCATGACTTTTGCGAATGGAGCGGTGTGAGTTTTTGTTGCTAAACTTGAATGTTTTCAGTATGTTGTAATAATCATTGATTCGTTCTCGTATAATTGTGTGCAAATGCTGGATTGTCAATCTTGTCAGTAGTTTGCTGGCTACTGTATGGTAGACACAGGCTGTTTTTGGCACACTATAGAGCAATGATGAGGCGGTAATGAGCATACTTTTTGGAAATTACATCCGAGGGCGACGTGAATCGTTACGAAAAGACAATCCCGAGTATTCCATCCGGCGCGTTGCCAAGCGGATAGGCATCCATCATTCATATTTGAGTAAGGTCGAGCGGGGGGAGCCTGCATCGTTTTCCGAGCGGACTGTGAAGGCGTTGGCAAAGGAACTGGAGGAGGATCCTGATTTGCTGATGGCCATGAACGGAAAGATTTCCGAAGAGATTCGCCGGGCGATTTTTGATGTCCCGGAATTGTTTCCCTGTTTTGTGCGTCATATCAAGTCGTCACCCCGGCCCGATGCCGGGCAGTGCGAGTTGGCTGTCTTGCGGAGTTTGCGAGATATGAGTGTGGTGCAGATGGATTCGTCCATGCGGATTGTCTGGGCCAAGACGGATGGAACGTGTTCCCGGTGCATGGAAGGGCGAAAGTGCTATGAATTTCTGTATGATTCAGGAGAGCCATGTGCAGGGTGTCCAACGTTGGAAGCCTTGCAAAAAGGGGAATACGCAGGCGGAGAGATCCGTTTGCCCAATGGGGATGTGCGTTTGGTGGGCAGCACGCCACTTGGACGAGGTGCACAGGTAACTGGTGCGATCAATTTTGCGGTGGATGTATCCAGCGGGAAAAAAAGGGAACACGTTCGCCGGGAGGCTGAGGCGATGATGTTGCACGATATCCGGTCGCCGCTGGCTGGCCTGATCGGCATGATTCGGACCATGCAGTATGATACCAATTTGACCAGTATGCAGGTTGCCGACCTTGCGATGATGGAGCGGGCGGCAGAGGAATTGTTGACGCAGGTGTCCGGGGCTTTGGATATGCAACTGATTGAAAACGGGCAGTTGCCGTACACACCGGGCACGGTGAACGTGGGGGAGCTGATTTGTTTGTTGGCAAAAGGGTTTACCGCTGGCGAACGGTTTCGGGGTGTTGACCTTTCCTTGTCTGTGAATGGTCGGCCCCTGGCGAGTGAGGATCGGGTCTGGGCCAGGGCGGATAGCGGTTTGACCATGCGGCTGTTGAGTAACCTGATGACCAATGCCATGGAAGCGTCTGGTGCGGGGGATACCGTGCAGGTTCGGTTAGAGAATGGCTCGGGCGTCCGGGTCAAGGTTTCCAATCCGGCGGTGGTGCCGCAGGAGATGCGAAGCCGTTTTTTCGAGAAATCGGTGTCGTGGGGAAAAACCAATGGGTTCGGATTGGGGACCTATGGCGCGAAGCTCATGGCGGAATTCATGAATGGGTCCATTGATTTCACGAGCAATGAAGCGGATGGCACAACCGTGACCGTGTCCCTGCCCGGGGCTGTGGCCAGAGCCTAATCCACCGGGTGTATCCGGACTTTTCGGCTGCGGGGGAATTCTCGTTTCAGCAGTGTCTTGAGCTGCTTTTTTATCTGAGATATATCGGTTTGAACCGTTGTATGGTAAAATCCTGATTCCGTGACTGTGCAGGTCGTGTCCGTATCTTTGACAATGCGCACGAATCGGTCTCGTTTGTAGGTCAACAGGACAAGGCCCTGCCCGGGAGTGAGCTTTTTCAGCCGGGTGAGGGTGTGCGGAATGACATTTGACAGGTCGAGCATCATATCTTTTTCCGGGCGATGTGGGTGTCGGTCTCAGCGGGACCAAGGTCGTAAAGTCGGATTTTTGTCGATCTGGGAAATTCTCGTTTCAGTAATGTCTTCAGCAACTTCTTCATGCGAGTGGACGGAATGAGAAATCGTTCTTCGTGAAAGCCTTTTTCTTTGACCTCAAATTGGTCGTCGACGAGACGCTTGATGACAACGGATCTGTTTCGTTTGTAGGTCCGCAGGTCGATGGCGTGCCCTTCGGGCAGTTTTTTGAGGGTGCGCAATACGGTTTGCAGGGCTGTGGCCTTGTCGATCATGTCGAATACAATAGACAGCCGGAGAAAAGCATGTCAAACGACCTCTCCGGCAACTAATCGGAGGAACCATGCCCTTGAAAAAAGAAGATCTCGTCGAATGTACTATTGAATCCCTTGCCTTTGGTGGCAGAGGGGTGGCCCATGTGGACGGTATGGCCGTCTTTGTGGCGGACGCACTGCCCGGTGATACGGTCAAAGTCCGTATTGTCCGTGCCAAGAAACGCTTTGCCGAGGGTGTGGCAGAAACCGTGGTCACGCCGTCTTCGTTTCGGGTTGCGCCGAAATGTGCGCATTTCGGACAGTGCGGCGGATGTGCTCTCCAGAATCTGGACTATTCTCGCCAGCTCGAAGAAAAGGCGAATCAGGTCCAGAATGCTCTTTCCCGGATCGGTCAGGCGGACATCGCCATGGATGCTCCGGCCCCGTCTCCGTCTCTCTGGACATATCGCAACAAGATGGAATTCGCCTTTGAACAACAGGACGGCAGCCTGCATCTCGGTTTGCGAAGCCGACTCCCGGCCGGAGAAAAGGGGTTGCCCCCGGTGCTCGACATCGAGGAATGCCATCTGTGCGCGGAACGGGATATCGAAATTGTACGCATGGTCCGCGAATTTTGTCGTGAATCCGGTATTCAGGCATATGACCCGAAAACACAAAACGGGTTTTGGCGACATCTCGTGATCCGGCACACCGCGCTCGGTGAGATGCTGGTTCATGTCATAACTTCTTCTGATTCGCGGAAGTATTCGTCGGTGGAAGCTTTGGGTGCGGCCCTGGTCGAGCGGTTTTCCGAATTGACTTCCTTTGTCCATTCGTCCCGTTCAAAGCGGAGCACGCAGGCAGTGGGTGAATATGTCGAGTTTCGACTTGGAACAAAAGCCATCGAGGAAAAGGTCGGACATACTCGATATCATGTTTCTCCCAATATGTTTTTCCAGACCAACTCCGCCGGAGCCGAGGTCCTCTTTAATACCATTCGAGAATACGGGGAATTTGATGGCTCGGAGAGCCTCCTTGATCTGTATTGCGGCGCAGGAGCCATCGGGCTGTACATGGCCGATTCGGTCGAGCGTGTCGTGGGCTTCGAAATAAGTGAAGAATCCATTGCCAAGGCCTTTTCATCGGCAAAGCTCAATGAGTTTGAGAACTGTGATTTTGCGGTCGGTTCGCTGGATGACGGACTTGGCAACCTCAAGAAGTTTCCGAAATTCGATATGGTGGTGGTCGATCCGCCCCGTTCAGGGATGCATGAAAACATGGCCAAGGCCCTGCTTATTCTCGCACCGCCCAAGATTGTGGCCGTGTCCTGCGATCCCGCCACATTGGCCAGAGACGTGAAACGACTGTCTGACAAGTACGATATTGTTCGAGCGCGTGCCGTGGATATGTTCCCGCATACCCATCATATTGAAACCGTGGCCTTGCTGGTCAGAAAGTAATTTCTTCCCGTTGAGTGGATTTTAGCATTCATTCAGGCCCTGATGCCACGGTGCATCAGGGCCTTTTTGTGATGTTGCGATTGGTCTGACGTTTGTTTTTTCGTCCCTTGCCTTTGTTTCGTATTTTCGGCACAGTTTTTTTTCATCCGAAACAGGGAGCGATCATGTCTGTCATCATCAGGAAGAGCTTGCTTGAACTCGTTTTCTCCGGCGCATTCATGAAACGGTGGAACGATAAGTTGCGGCCCATGGAGTTGGTAGAAGTGGATAAACAGGGGCACAAGATGATTGTGGCCTGGCTGCTTTTTTTGTTGAACTCGAAGACCATGGATGTGGCCCGGAAACGCGCGCTCGGTGAATCCATCATCAAGGGTGGCATCTACGATTACCTGTATCGGCTGGTCATCACGGACATCAAGCCGCCGGTGTTCTATCGGATCAAGGAAAATGCCGAAGACTATCGAACCCTGTCCAATTGGGTGCTGGATCAGCTCAAACCCCGGATCATGCCGTTGGGCGAAGACTTTATGCAGGGGATGCACGAATATCTTATGGAGCCGGAAGACAAAGGGCTTGCCCGGCGCATTTTGAATGCGGCCCACCTGTATGCGAGTTATTCCGAATTCAAGTTGCTGAAATCCATCAATACCATGGACCCTGAACTCATCGAGATCGAAGCAAGTTTCGTGTCTCGTCTGGAGCATTTGCAAGACCTGACCGGAGTGTCTGAATTGCTGAACGAGGATGGCAATGTGCTTGGCCGATTTGCGCGCATGTGTGGCCGACTGCGATATCAGAAAAGATGGTCGCAAACTCCACGCGTGCCGGAAACATCGGTGCTGGGGCACATGTTCATCGTGGCGGTGTATTCCTGGTTTTTCAGTATGGAAGTGGGGGCGTGTCGTGCCCGCTGTCAGAATAATTTCTTTTCCGGACTGTTCCACGATTTGCCCGAGTTGCTGACCAGGGATATCATTTCTCCGGTCAAGGGAGCGTCGCAGGAGATCGGGGATCTGATTCATGATTATGAGACGCTCGAATTGGATCGGGTGGTTCTGAAACCGCTGAAGGATGGCGGATACAAGGATATTGCGGACCGGTTGGAATACTTTCTCGGGCTTGAAGTCGGGTCTGAATTCAAGGCCACCATCCGTCGGGATGGGGTTGTCGAGGAAGCCTCGGACGCAGATCTCGCCGGGGAATATAATCTCGATATCTTGGACCCAAAAGATGGACCGCTCCTCAAGGTTTCGGATTCCTTGGCCGCGTACATCGAGGCCCATACTGCTTTGAAAAATGGTATTTCTTCCGGACAGTTGCATCACGCCCTCTACCGTATTCAGCAGACCTACACTGAGCGTCCCGTTATTGCCGGAGTCCAGGTCAGTGCGTTGCTTGCAGATTTTGATTGAGCGTGTCCTTTTTCTCCTGTCATGGGCAAACACCGCTTGATATGATGAGGTACAGGGTGTATACAAATTTTAATTTGTTAACACGATCTGTTGATTCAGCAAGTATTCAAGCTTGTTGTGGCAGTATGAATCAAGGCGGATTCCATGCACATTTCCGAAGGCGTTCTTTCTGCTCCCGTGCTTTTGAGCGGGGCCGGGCTGGCTTTTGTCGGCACGGCCATTGGGTTGAAGAAGATTGATTATGACGAGATCATGCCGGTGGCCATTTTGTCAGCGGCATTTTTCATTGCATCACTTATTCATGTTCCGATCGGCCCGGCAAACGGCCATCTGATTTTGAATGGCCTTCTTGGTGTGGTTCTTGGCTGGGCGGCCTTTCCGTCCATTCTCGTGGCACTGGTCCTTCAGGCTGTGTTGTTCCAATTCGGCGGGCTGACCGTGCTCGGTGTGAATACATTCACCATGGCCGCACCAGCCGTGTTGAGTTTTTATGTGTTTCGGCCCTTACTTATTAAGGGGACTGGCAGTCGTTTTGCCGCCGCTTTCATGTGCGGTTTTTCAGCCATGCTTCTCAGTACCATTTTGACAGCTTCGGCGTTGGCTGTGTCTGGTGATGCCTTCAAAGAAGCTGCATCGCTGCTGTTTTATGCGCATTTGCCGATTATGGTCATCGAAGGGGTGATCACCGGATTTGCCTATACTTTTCTTGCCAAAGTCAAACCGGAGGTGCTTGCTGCATGACCCGTCTTCTTCTTTCTGTCTGTCTGGCCATGGTCGCCACACTGTTTTTGGCCGCTGTTTCCGAGGCGCACAAAGTCAATATTTTTGCGTATGTTGAAGGAAATACCGTGGTCACGGACAGTGGCTACAGTCGGTCTAAGAGGGTGCAGGGTGGTGTGGTCGAGGTTCGAGACGGTTCGACCGGGAAGTTGTTGCTCTCGGGCACGACCGATACGACCGGGCGGTTTGATTTCGAGATTCCCGCCGAGGTTCGGGAAAATCAGGCTGATCTGCGATTGTTGCTCAAGGCCGGGGCCGGACATCAGGCCGAATGGACCGTTACCTATGCCGAATTCAGCCATACACCGGGCATATTTTCCGACACAACGTCCGATCACGTACATACGGCCGTTCAAGTAACCAGTTCGTCTTCGCAGGATGTGGAGACGCTGCTGCGGCGAGAGTTGGAACCGATCAAACGAATGCTGGCCGAAATGCACGACGCTGGACCGTCTGTGACCGAAATTCTGGGGGGCATCGGCTATATTTTTGGACTATTCGGTGTGGTCGCGTACATGAAAAGTCGAAAATAATGTCTATTTTTTGGTTTGAAACAGACTACAAAGGTCGCGATTCCATTGTCGTGGCTTTTTTTTTATGATAATTCCCGCATGAAACATATCTGATTATTCCAAGCTACTGATAACTCACACAAGGAACCAGCAATGAAACTGACAACACGGAGTCGTTACGGAACGCGGATGATGCTTGACATCGCACAGAACTGCCAGGATGGCCCTGTCCGAATTCAGGATATCGCCGAACGGCAAGGCGTATCGGCAAAGTATCTTGAAAAATTGATCCGAAAACTCAAGGAAGTCGGGTTCGTGAAATCTAAGCGGGGACCTCGAGGCGGTCATTCTTTGGCTGTGCCTGCGCATAAGATTCCTATTGGTGAAGTGGTTCATGCCTTGGAAGGTGACGGATCTCTTGTGGAATGTCGGTCCGGTAAGGAAGAATGTCACCGTATGGATATCTGTTTGACTCGTCGCTTGTGGCAGGAAGCCGCGGATGCCATGTACAATCATCTCAACACAGTGACCCTGGCGGATTTGCTTCGGGATGCCGACGAATGCGCTCAGCCGCAGTTGAATCCTTTGGATATGCGGCACGCCAGTTAATGCAGAGAGAGGGGGAATACGTCTGTTCCCTTTCAAACACTTGTTTGCGCACTGGAAGTGGTGTAGTCAGTATATCTGACAACCCTCTTTCATGGAGTGTGAAATGTGAGCTGTTCGTTGCGTGATCCTCTCAGTGGATTGACCCATTGTATTGCGGCCTTCTTGGCCGTATTGGGAACCGTTTTGCTTATTTTGCGATCGGTGAACCCTGCCATGCCATGGCATATCGTGACCTTTTCCATCTTTGGCGGAGGCATGATTCTCTTGTATACGGCCAGTACCTTATACCACTGGCTGCCTGTTTCCGAATATTGGATTCGATTTTTACGGCGAGTGGATCATTCCATGATCTTTTTTTATATCGCCGCGACCTACACGCCAATTTGTCTCATCCCGCTCAGAGGTCCATGGGGATGGTCCCTTTTTGGCGTGATTTGGGGACTGGCCGTGGCTGGTATTGTCATGAAGATCTTTTGGCTGACCGCCCCGCGTTGGCTCTCTACCGGAATCTATCTCGCCATGGGTTGGCTGGTCTTGGTGGGGATTTATCCGCTCTATCAGTCCCTTTCCGGTCCGGCCTTGGCCTGGCTCGTGGCTGGCGGTCTGGTGTATTCCATCGGTGCCGTTGTTTATGCCGTGAAATGGCCTGATCCTATTCCCACTATTTTTGGTTTCCATGAAATATTCCATCTTTTCGTCATTGGCGGGAGTGCCTGTCATTTCGTGGTGATGTATTGGTATATTTGATGTGCAAATGCCTCGGGCGGCTGGGGGAAGAGGAGAGAAAAATCCTTTGAAAAGGGCTTTTCTCTCCTCTTTTCTCAGGCCCCCATCTCCTCTTTTTTCCTAAATTTTTTATGTGTCTTCGGCAGGTGTATACGTCCGCGTGATGCTGGGTCATGTTGGGGGATGTCTCCGACGGCCAGAGGGGAACCTCTTGGAAGAGGTTCCCCTCTGGACTCCCCTCCAGAACTTTTTATCGCGCCTTCGGCGAGGCCTCACGACATTCATTGAGTGGGATTGAAGAAATATGAGGGATAAAAAAGGGGATGGGTAAAGAAATAAAAGGCCCTTGCAGAAAATATTCTTGTCCAAATTTTTCAAAAGAGTTTGTAAAAAAAAGCAATCTTTACAACGTCTTTTCAAGAGCCACACGAACAAATGCTGCCGGCAGCTCTCGCGAAGCGACCTAAAAAGTTTAGGAGAGTCCAGAGACCCCTTTTCAAAGGGGGCTTTGGTCGCCGAAGGCATTCATGAATTTTGATTTTTGCCAGAGCCGCACGAACAAATGCTGCCGGCAGCCTTCGCGAAGCGACCCAAAAGGTTTAGGAGAGTCCAAAGCCCCCTTTTCAAAGGGGTCTTTGGTCGCCGAAGGCATTCATGAATTTTGATTTTTGCCAGAGCTGCACGAACAAATGCTGCCGGCAGCCTTCGCGAAGCGACCCAAAAGGTTTAGGAGAGTCCAGAGCCCCCTTTTCAAAGGGGTCTTTGGTCGCCGAAGGCATTCATGAATTTTGATTTTTGTCAGAGCCGCACGAACAAATGCTGCCGGCAGCCTTCGCGAAGCGACCCAAAAAGTTTAGGAGAGTCCAGAGCCCCCTTTTCAAAGGGGGCTTTGGCAGGTCCAGGACAGCGTCCTGGTCTCGCTGAAAGCGCCACCCGGTAGGGCTGGTCGCGGCGAAGACAACGGTATGAATTTTGGTCAAAAAAAGAGGGTGCCATCGGTTGATGGCACCCTTGTTTGAGTATGGTGTGATATTTAGTCTTTTTTTGTACGCATGGCGAGGCACATACAGTATGCAGCCCCTCCCCAAGTCACGCCGAGACCGACAATCATCATGATAATCGCGGAAGTGTTCATTGTGTTCTCCTAGTCGTTGTTCAAGAAGCTGCGGGCAGCCTTCTGCATGTTGAGGATCAGCCCCAGAATGAAGGTTGCGGGGAGCAATGCCCAACCGAGCAGGATCAGGTCCTTGTTGGCGTATCCGCCGTAGGGTGTGCCCATATCGGTGTACACGATCATGATGAAGGAATATCCGAGCACGACGACCGTGACGATCTTGAGACAGAATCTCCAAGCGTTGCCGACGCTGAAATCGGAAGTCCTGTTTACATGCTTTTGAATTTCATCCAGACCGATGATGTAGCTCATCAGAATGATTTCGACCAACGCAACTCCGAGGATGCAGAGGTTGTTGATGAAGTGGTCCACGATGTCGAGGATAAGCAGGCCGCCGCCCGTGGTGAAGACCACGGTCAGACCGAAACCGATTGCACAGATGGTGGACGCGGTTTTTCTCCGGCTCCAACCGAACTTGTCGATGAAGGAGGAGGACACTGCTTCCACGATGGAAATGTGCGAACTGATTCCTGCCATGGTCAGACACAGGAAGAACAGGGTACCGATGAAGGTTGCTGCCGGCATGGTGTTGATAGCAGCCGGGATGGTGACAAAAGCCAATCCAACGCCAGCGCCAGCCACGTCAGTGACGCTTTGGCCCGTGGCTTCTGCCATGTGCCCGAGAACGCCAAAAATCATGACACCGGCAAGCATGGAGAATCCACAGTTGATGAAGACGGTCATGGCCGCGTTGTTGTTGATGTCGGATTTTTTTGGCAGATAGCTGGAGTATGCCAACATGATGGCAAAGGCGATGGACAGGGAGAAGAAAATCTGACCATAGGCATCAGCCCAGACCGAGAAATCGGTCAGCCTGGAAAAGTCCGGAGTGAACAGATAGCTCAGGCCGGTCATAGCGCCGGGCAGGGTCACAACGCGGGCAATCAGGACGAGGACCAGGAAGAAGAGCAGTGGGATGAGGATCTTGCAGGCGCGCTCAATACCCTTGCGAACGCCGGATGTGATGGCGAGCCAGGTGATGCCCCATGCCAGGGTACATGCCCCGAGAATTTGCCAGCGGATGCCGTTCAATTCAAACGGAGAGCCGGACAGACCGAGATATTCGCCAAAGAAGAATCCTTTGGGATCTGATCCCCAGGATTGATTCAGGGCAAAGCCAGTGTAGTTGATGCTCCAGCCGATGACTGCAATATAATACACTGAAATGACAAAGGCGATCAGAACCTGCATCCAGCCGAGGAATTCCCATTTTTCACTGATGGACCGGAATACCTTGGGTGCGGAGCCGCGATATTTGTGTCCCATGCCGAATTCCAGAATCATGAAAGGAATACCGGCTGTGAGAAGAGCGAAGATGTAGGGGATGATGAATGCGCCGCCGCCATTCTCATACGCCATGTAGGGAAAACGCCAGATGTTTCCCAGACCGATTGCGGAACCGACCGCTGCCAGTACAAAACCGGCACGGGAGCCCCATTGTTCACGTTGAGCCATGTGATCACCTATAAAGTTTGAGATTCTCTCCCGCCCCTCTGGCGGGTTGGAGAAAAGCTGATGGGCATGTACGTCCTTGTCCTGAAACGAAAGCAAACCCGGACACGTACAGTACGGCCCGAGGTCGTTTTCGGTGCTTTTCTCCGAAAAAGCTCCATTCAAATATGGTATAATATGCAGACTGTCCACTGATAAAAATTGCTTATGGACGAATAAAAATCGGTGATGTGTCGAATTTGCCAAAGAATATGGCTTTTTAAGAGGAGCAAGTTGGGGAGAAAATATTTTTGTTAAAATCTAGACAGTCCTTGAGAGCTAAATTCTATTGCTTTAACAAAAAAGGTAAACGCCCTGAAAAGCAGAATTTTTTCAGGGCATGATCAATGATTGGGTCAAAATGTGATAACAGTATATCCTTTTGCCTGATAATTGGCGATTGCGGGATGCCCTGCCATGTCCCCAATAAGCGGAATATTTGCTGTTTTTATGGCATTCAGGACGCCCAGTTTTGAAGAACAAGCCTGGCAGGCTCCTTCGATCAATCCTGCTTCTTTGGCGGTGATGTACAGGCTGTGGAAAGGATGTTCCTTTTTTTCCAATTTCGGGATCAGCGTGACGGACGAGCCTTCGAAGACGATGATGGGATCGTGGCCTTTCTTTTCCATATCCAGCGCGTTCAGGAGGACGTGGACAAAGCACATGGGATCACCATTGAAAGCAAAGAGGCAATTCATGAAAAAAACTCCGTGGTTCGTGTGTATGAAAAAGGCCCTTCGACGCAGATCAAAGGGCCTGTGAAGCAGGGCTTGTCGTGATTAGTCGAAAGCCTGTTCGACTTTCCAGGCTTCCCAGACTTTGCCCACAAGGTCGGGGCCTGGATTCAACACGGGTTTGCCCGGTCGCCATCCTGAGGGGGTGACCTCCGCGCCTCCGGTTTTTCGTACGAGTTGGAATGCTTGAATCTGGCGCAGTGTTTCCGACACGTTGCGTCCAACAGGTGGTGTCAGCACTTCAAATGCCTGGACATTGCCGTCCGGGTCGATGAGGAAACGGCCTCGAACATCCACGCCACCGTCTTCGTCGTACACGCCATAGGTGGACCCGACAGCACCGCCGCCATCAGACAGCATGGGGAAGGGGATTTTGCCCTTGGTGACCATTTTTGAGAGTTCGGTTTGCTCCCACATCTTGTGGACAAACATGGAATCCGTGGACATGGACAGGACCTGAACGCCGAGCTTTTCAAATTCTTCGTTTTTTTCTGCGACCGCAGAAATTTCGGTTGCTCAGACAAAGGTGAAGTCACCGGGGTAGAAGCAGAGAACGACCCACTGTCCCAGATAGTCGGACAGTGTGACGGAATCAAATCCGCCGTCGATATAGGCGGAAGCAGTGAAATTGGGAGCTTTTTGGCCGACGCGAATCATGGAACCTCCTTGGGTGATGTTCGCTTTGTGCGAAGTGATGGTGTCGTCGGGCTGTTCAACTGCCTCGACCTTGGGGCCGGGTCGGTTGCACCCTGCTGCTTGCTGTGTAGGCATGGCAGTCTCCATTGGTTTATGAGTGAAATTTTTTCATCGAGTATTGGTATATTCGATGAAACTAATAATATCTACTACTTTTATAAATGCAAGGGGCATTTTACAAAAAAAATGTGGAATTCTATGGAATTCGATCATGAAGAAAGCTGAGAGGGGGGGTGAGGCTGACATAAGGGAAATAAAAAAGGCTCCGAGTCAATGACTCGGAGCCTTGATATAAGCTGGTCGGGGCGAAGAGATTTGAACTCCCGGCATCCTGCTCCCAAAGCAGGCGCGCTACCAGACTGCGCCACGCCCCGTCAGATTCGTGAGGTTTCCCTCTGGCTTCGTTGCTGCGAAGATGACCGATCCTTGCGTAGAGGACTACGCGGCGGCCCTGTCATCTTCTTGCGCCTTGTCAGAGAAAAACCTCACGAATCTGACAAGTCGCTTGAGCTTTTGGCTCATTGCTCCTTGAAGAGTATTGGTCTGTGCGTACTCTGTACGCGAAAGACTTGTTCTCTTCGTGCGGCATGTCAGAAATTCATTTGTGAATTTGACACGTCGCTTGAGCTTTTGGCTCATTGCTTCTTGAAGAGTGTTGGTCTGTGCATCGGGTTGACGCGGTGGACTTGTTCTCTTCATGTGGCAATGTCGTCTTGAAGGGATGCATACCTACTGCAAAAGTTTGCTCTTGGCAAGCCTCTTAATTCATGTCGATGCCTTGAATGGCTTCACCACATTCCGAGCAATGTCCATTTTCAATCCCCAGGATTTTGATCGAGAAACCAGATCGATCAATGAGTTTGGTTCCGCATCCAGGGCAGAAGGTGTTTTGTCGGTTCAAATCAGGCATGTTGCCGACATACACATATTTCAGCCCTTGGGCTTTGCCGATGGCATACGTTTCTTGCAATGCTTCGGCCGGTGTGACCCCGGAATCAACCATTTTGTAATCTGGATGAAAACGGGAAATGTGCCACGGGGTGTCCGTGCCCAACTCTCGGGCAATGAATTCCGTCAATTTCTGGATGTCTTCCTGCGAATCGTTACGGCCCGGGATGAGCAGGGTCGTGATTTCAAGCCACCATTTGAGGTCATGTTTGATCTTTTTGAGATTCGCCAGCACGGGCTTGAGATGTGCGCAGGAAATTTCCTTGTAGAAATCTTCATTAAAACATTTCAAATCCACGTTGATGGCATCGATGAGCGGTCTCAGGGTATCGAGACATTCAGTGCTCATGAATCCATTGGAGACCAGAACGTTTTTCAGGCCGCGTTCCTTGGCGAGTGTTGCAGTGTCCTGAATGAGTTCAAAGAAAATGGTTGGTTCGGAATACGTATAGGAAATGGAGGTGGCCCCCAGTCGAATGGCTTCATCGACCAATTGTGTCGGTGTGACTTTCTGCCCCTCGATATTTCCTTTTTCATGTGGTGTTTGGGAAAGCGACCAGTTTTGACAGAATGTGCATCGGAGATTGCATCCCATCGTTGCTATCGAATACGTTTGCGTTCCCGGTTGAAAGTGATAGAGTGGTTTCTTTTCTATTGGGTCCAGATGGTGGGCGGCAACCTTGTCGTAATTCAGGGAATAAAGCGTCCCATCCCTGTTTTCGCGGACTCCGCATTGGCCTCTTTGACCAGGCTCTATGGTACAGGAATGGTTACAGAGTCGGCAGGATATAGCCCCATTTTCGACCGGTTCCCACAGTCTTGCTTCAATCATTGAAAAAACCTCCTGAACGGACACTACCAGAAGGGTGCAGGTTCGTCATTGTTCTACAAGGGGGACAATCAATTTTTTGTTTCCGTTGTTGTGGTTTTTTTAGTTTTCTTGCCGTCCTTGTCTATGAACTCTTCTGTCGTTGTGGTTGTTGTGTTTGAATTGGCCGGTTTGGATGACACTCCCCATGGTGAAATGACGGTTTCCCGATCATACCAATCCTTTTGTTCCTTCTTCGGAGGTTTGGAGCTGATGGTGCTATCACCATCCTTGTTGGTCTCGAACGACGTCGTGGCTGCTTCGTCTTCTACCGAACGGGTACCGAAGCTGCTATCCTGCCGATTTTTCGCCGTATCTTCATTTTTGAAGGTGTTTTCGGCAAAGCCCGGGGTCACTGTCAAAACAAAGACGGTCGCTAAAGCGACGACGATGGTGTTGAAATGACGCATGGTTTCCTCCGTGATATAAACTGGATATTCGTTTTTTATTCATACGCTGAGATACTGTGTCTTGCAATGCAATTGCCGAGCCGGTCATTCTCCCCTTGAACTTGGGCGAGCAACCATCTATACAAGCTCCATCTTGAACGCTTGTTAGGAGATATACATGAGCGACAGCGCGAAACGTTCCCAGGCATACACCGCAGCCGGTGTGAATATTGAGGCAGGCAACGAATTTGTCGGCCGGATCAAGGATATGGTGAAATCAACCTTTACGCCCGGTGTGGCAACGGACATCGGGGGGTTTGGAGGATTATTCAAGCCTGAGATTTCCGGCATGGAAGCCCCCATGCTTGTTGCCGGAACTGACGGTGTCGGCACCAAGCTCAAGTTGGCCTTCATGTTTGACAAGCATGACACCGTGGGGATCGACCTCGTGGCCATGTCGGTCAATGATGTGCTTGTTCAGGGTGCAACCCCGCTCTTTTTCCTCGATTATTTTGCAACCGGCACACTCGAACCCGGTGTTGCAGCCCAGGTCGTTTCCGGCGTCTGCGAAGGCTGTCGTCAGTCCGGTTGTGCGTTGCTTGGCGGTGAAACTGCCGAAATGCCAGGATTCTATCCCGATGGCGAATATGATTTGTCCGGCTTTGCCGTCGGCATGGTCGATACGCCCAAGGTCGTGACCGGCAAAACCGTTCAGCCCGGTGATGTGCTCATCGGACTTGGTTCAACTGGTGCCCATTCCAACGGCTGGTCGCTTATTCGTAAAATCCTCGCTGAATCCGGTCTCAAAAAAGATGACACGTTCCCCGGAACAGACAAGACCGTCGCCGATGTTTTGATCGAGCCGACAAAAATTTACGTCAAGTCCGTTCTCGAAGTGCTTGAATCCTTGACCGTGAAAGGTATGGTTCATGTCACTGGCGGTGGTTTTTACGACAACATTCCTCGCGTTTTGCCAGAAAATGTGACTGCTGCCATTGAATTTGGTTCATGGGATATGTTGCCAATTTTTGACTGGCTCAAAAATCAAGGCGGACTCTCTTGGCCCGAAATGCTCCAGATTTTCAACTGCGGGATCGGCTATATCCTCATCCTTGACCCGGTAAGTGCCGACAAGGCCATGGAAATGCTCGATGCTCGTGACGACGTCAACGCCTACCGCATTGGAGAAATAATCGAACGCCAAGGTGCTGACGAACAAGTGGAAATAACCTTTCCCTAGTTCATAAAAATGCCCCTCCCAAGGCCGCTTTCCAAAGCGGCCTTTTTTTTGCCCTTTCTACCCAGCGTGACCAGCCCTACCAGGGGTCGCCTTCAGCGAGACCAGCCCTACCGGGGGTCGCCTTCAGCGGGACCAGGACGCTGTCCTGGACCTGCCAAAGAACCCTTTGAAAAGGGGTCTCTGGACTTTCCTAAACTTTTTGGGTCGCTTCGCGAAAGCTGTCGGTAGCGCGAGTACGTGCGATTTTGAGAGAACGATGTAAAATTATACAAGGGGTGTTTTCTGCAAGGGTCTCTCTTTTTTTACTCATCCTCTTCTATTTCTTCAATCTCACTCAATGGATGTCGTGGAGCCTCGCCGAAGGCGCGCTAAAAAGTTCTGGAGGGGAGTCCAGAGGGGAACCTCTTTCAAGAGGTTCCCCTCTGGCCGTCGGAGACATTCCCCGCGTCGCCTTCAGCGAGACCAGGACGCTGTCCTGGACCTGCCAAAGAACCCTTTGAAAAGGGTTCTCTGGACTTTCCTAAACTTTTTGGGTCGCTTCGCGAAAGCTGTCGGCAGCGCGAGTTCGTGCGATTTTGAGAGAACGATGTAAAATCATACTTTTACAGACTTTTTTGGAAAATAATACAAGGGGTTTTTTCTGCAAGGGTCTCTCTTTTTTTACTCATCCTCTTCTATTTCTTCAATCTCACTCAATAAATGTCGTGGAGCCTCGCCGAAGGCGCGCTAAAAAGTTCTGGAGGGGAGGCCAGAGGGGAACCTCTTTCAAGAGGTTCCCCTCTGGCCGTCGGAGACATCGTGTAAAATTGTCAAAGGGCAGAAAAATGGTTGTTTGTGACGTTAGAGATGTGGTGTTTGTCTTGAGTTTGGGTGTGTGTTTTTTATAGTGGACGGGTGTCTTTGTGCTTGAGATCGATGACAGTCAACAAGGAAGGGACCATGATTGAGCGAGGAATGATGCGGATTGTAGTGGCTTTTGTCGTAGGTCTTTTATGTGTTGCCGGGACGACTCTGGTGGCATGTGCCGGGGATTCTGTGCCCCGTATGCAGGTCGGTGAATTGGTTGAGATGATCGATTCTGATAATGTCATGGTGGTTGATGTTCGACGGAGCAGGGACTGGGAAGGATCGGAAAGCATGATAAAAAATGCTGTCCGTAAACCATATGATGACGATGCATGGATGGCGGTGGTTCCAAAAGACAAGACCATTGTCGTGTATTGCGCCTGACACAATGAATATACCAGTGCCCGTGCGGCACAGGCATTGATGAAGGCCGGTCATGAAAACGTCTACGCATTGGAAGGCGGCTGGGCTGCCTGGAAAAAAATGGGCTACCCAACACAAAATAAATAAAATAAAGAATGTCTCCGACGGCCAGAGGGAAAACCTTTTGGAAGAGGTTTTCTCTTTGG
Source organism: Pseudodesulfovibrio sp. JC047 (assembly GCF_010468615.1). NCBI lineage: Bacteria > Pseudomonadati > Thermodesulfobacteriota > Desulfovibrionia > Desulfovibrionales > Desulfovibrionaceae > Pseudodesulfovibrio > Pseudodesulfovibrio sp. JC047. The sequence continues at coordinate 138,288 of NZ_WUEH01000006.1, forward strand.
ACTCCCTTTCCAGAACTTTTTGTCGCGCTTTCGGCGAGGCCCTGCGATATCTATTGAGTGGGGTTGAAAAAGTAAGAGTGCTTTACAGAAAAACCCTGTTTTACATTTTTCCCATAGAGTCTGTAAAAATACAATTTTTGACAACGTTTTTTCAAGAGTCGCACGAACTTTTGCTACCGACAGCCTTCGCGAAGCGACCCAAAAAGTTTAGGAGAGTCCAGAGACCCCTTTTCAAAGGGGTCTTTGGTCGTCGAAGACGCCACCCCGGCGAGGGGCCGCCGGAGTCTTTCTCGTTCTCGATGAAATATGGCCAAAAAAAAGCCGCCTTCCGTAGATGGAAGGCGGCTGAGTGCGTTGTTATCCGAGATACGGGTTGAAGTAGCCGTAATCGATCCAGGGCAGGGCTTTTTTGAGCCGTTTCTTGAAATTCATGAATCCCATGCACGGGGAATGCCCAAAGGGTTCCATGAGTTTCATGTACAGGGCGGGATCGAGATTGAGATTGCGTAATTGGATGAAATCGTACTTGCAGCATTCGCCGAGTTCGACGAGTGCGGCGAATTCTTCTTCGGTGTCGGTGATGCCGGGGAAGAAGAGCAGGTTGAGGGAGACGAACATGCCGACCTCGTGGGCCTTGGCAATGGTCTCGCGAACGTCTTCAAAGGTGTAGCTCTTGGGTCGATAATAGGCTTCGTATGGGCCTTTGCGAGCCGAGTTCAGACTGACACGAATGGAGTTGACCCCGGCGACTTTGAGTGCGGGGATGACCATGTGTCGGGAACCGTTGGTGTTTATATTGACCGTTCCGGATCCGCCGTCGGAGCGATATTCCTTGATGGCATCACAAATCAGCTCGGCTTCGGTGAGCGGTTCTCCTTCGCAACCTTGGCCGAAAGAGAAGATGGGACGGCGTTCACGGGATTCGTGCCGACGCATGACCTGAACGATCTCTTCGACCGTGGGGGTAAAACTGATGCGGCATTGAGGAGACGGGAAACCGGACTCTTCGGGCTGGTGGGAAATGCAGCCGACGCATTGGGCGTTGCACGCCTGTGCTGTGGGCAGAGGACATTCAAAACGTCCCAGTGCGAGATTTTTGGCAGCGGGACATCCACTGGTCAGGGCACAGCCTGCCAAATGGTTGACGAGCCGGTTGTTGGGCATTTCCGAAAGGAGCTGATGCGCTCCGGCCTCAACCCGGTCGGGCGGGATGTGCTTGAAAACCTGTCGTTTGTCTTCATCCACTTTTTTGGCACAGACCCAGAATTTGCCGTCGGCAAATCCGATAGCACCGTATGAAAGCAGGGGAAGCACCTGTGCATCGTCGTCTTGTTCGTAGGCGGCGATGCCGGTGACAGTGTGGCCGGGACAGGCAAAGGCGGCAACGGCCAAATCTTCCATGACTTCGGCCTGGCCGGTTTCCGGATTGTAGCCCATGGCATGTCTGCCAGGGAGCATGAAAAATTCTGATTCGGCAGGCAGGGGGGTGATTTCATCTGGTCGTGGCAGGCCGAATTCTTCGCCGCGACGGACCATGAGAAGCAAGTCCGGATGGTCGAAGATTTCACCTTCCGCGTTGGAAAAAAGCATTCTTGGCTGGGGTTTCTTTTTCGATGACATAATGTGTGTATCCTAAAGGGAAAGACCGGTGTTGGGCAAGGGGCTATTATACATTATAATTTGGGAATCCTTCATTGACTGATTGCAGAGAGCGTTTGTTCAAACACTCGTGAAAACGTGTGTACGATTGGCGCGCCGATGAAAATTCCTGTGTAGGAAAATTGAAAACGACTGCGTGGCGATAGCATGAAGTAAAGCCGATCGTATAGGGCGAAACATCGCTATTTTTCTGTGAATCGTTCAATGCCGTCCCAGTCTTCCGGCGGATTGTTGTCCAGATTGGCCTGTGTCCGTTTGATGTACAGGGTCGCAAGCGCATCCGGAGATTCAATGGATTGGAGCAGCTCCAGCGCAGTTTGCCATTTCCGGGCGTGGTAAGCTGTGTACGCCTTTTCCCAGATGTCGAGACAGCCCATGGTCTCGGGAGATGGGACCAAATCGGTCAATCCGCTTTCTGGACGGGCACCGATGAGTTCATGGATTCGAAATGGCGTCCGTGCGCCTTTTGGCAGGACTGTGTCCACTGATCGGAAGACGAAGTAGGCCTTGCTGTGTGCCTGGACGGGGTCACTGGCCAGTATGGTTGTCCCATAGTGCTTGTTGAGACCTTCGATTCGTGAGGCGATATTGATGGTGGAGCCGAGTGCGGTGAAATTCAGACGATCGGATGATCCCATATTGCCGACCACGGCCTCGCCTCGATGCAGTCCGAATCGGGTGTGCAGATGGATGGTTCGATTGTGGGGCATGGAGTGGGTGTATCCTTTGACTGATCGCGCGCACCGGAGTGTTGCTTCACAGGCTGAGAGGGTATGGTTCGTGGTCTGTTTGGGGGCATTCCAGAAGGCCATCAAGGCATCGCCGATGTATTTGTCGATGGTTCCCCCCTGAGCCGTGACTTCCTGTCCCAGTTGGCTGAAATAGTCGGAGAGCATGAAGATGACCGCCTCGGGCGGGAGGGTTTCGGCTGTTGTGGTGAAATCTGCGATATCTGAAAAGAGGACGGTTAGGGTTCGGCGATCGCCGCCGATGACCGGGGATGCTCCTGATGCGATGTAGCGTCGCACGAGGTCGCTGGGAATATATTGAGAAAAGGTCTGGATACCTTGTTTCATGTTTGAAATGGCCAGTGAGAGATCCGCGACCTCTTTGATCCGTGAATGGATGTCGATGGGCGTGTCCAGATTGAAATTTTTGATTTCATCGGCTTTATGGGCAAGCGTGTTGAGTGGTTTGGCAATTCGCCGAGAAATGAGAATGACCATGAAGAGTGAAAGACAAAAAATGGTGCCGGTATAGAGCAGATTGTGCATCCGCAGTTTTCGTATTTCTTGGGTAAAATATTCTTCCGGGGCAACAACAGCCACGATTTTTTCCTCATCGATAAGTGATTCGACACTCACACTGGCGATGTACCTCGTCGTGTCAAATTCGAACGTAAATGCCTTGCCCGGGGTGTTGAGCTTGGTGAACTGGGCAAATATCGTGGAAAAGAGTGGTGTATCCGCTGTTGCGGAAGCGAGTGCTTTGAAGGTGGTATTCGACGGGTTTGAACCGGGTTTGAGTGATTCAGGATCGATTTCGTCGTGGGCAGTGACTACCCCGTTGGTATCATAGACAATCAGTCGTCCTTCGGAGCCGGGGGCGTGTTCTTCGAGAAATTGGACAAGCGTATCCAGTCGAATGTCCACACCGACAACGCCGGTGTCAAAGGCGCTCATGAACGTTGTGCCAAGGACGGCTGGCGTGTTGAATCTGTACAGAAAAAGGGTGTGAATGGCGTCGGGGAACTGGCGGGCTTCAATGTACCAAGGCCGGGTCCTCGGATCGTATGTCGATGGTTTTGTGCGCGCCGGAGCGAGTTGGACATGATCTTTGTTGAAAAAACCGTACAAGGTGGTTCGGTGTCCCTGACGTTCGTGGACGTATCGGAGATAGTATTCGGCTCCTTCGGGAGCGCCGAGCTCCTGAGTGAATGATTCACCTTTGACGAGACGAATCATCTGATACATGTCGCCATCATCCCAGCCGATGTAGATGGAGTGGATTTTGTCGTTGTTGTTGAGCAGGGTGGAGAAAAGCGTTCTGACCGGGTGTTCCAACCCGTTCGGCTTGTCGCGCAGGTGATCGACAGACGGAAGGAATTTGACGATGCGGGCAGGTCTATCAAGCGTATCCCGCAATTCGATGACACTTTTATGACTGATTTCTTCGAGGAGTTTTTTTGCGTTGGAAACCGCTGACTCCCGGCCTTTGACAAAGTTGAACGTAATAAGCAGTCCGGCCAGAAGGATACAGATGAAAAGAAAGAGGGACTGGATGGTAAAGACCAACGTGTACCGCTTGGTGGATATGCTTTCTTTCTTCATAAAAAAGCGCATAGCATACAATAGGGCCTGTGCGCCACAAAAGAGTCTCGTTGAGAGGGGCTAGGAAGAGCGGGAAGAAAGGGGATGGCGGGGGATGAATCCAAAAAAAGATCGGCACCCAATGGGTACCGATCCTTGATATCTTCTGTGTTCCGATTCTCGGCTTAACGCTTGGAGAACTGGAAGCTGGCGCGTGCACCGCGAAGACCGTATTTTTTACGCTCTTTCTTACGAGCATCGCGGGTCAGGAGACCGGCGGGCTTCAGAACGGCGCGCAATTCAGGGTCGATTTCGCAGAGGGCGCGGGAAATGCCGTGGCGCAGAGCCTCGGCCTGACCGGATACGCCGCCGCCGGAGCAGTTGGCCTTGATGTCGAATTTATCGAGCATCTTGACCAGCTTCAGGGGCTGCTGCACGACCATTTGCAGGGTCTTGCGGGGGAAGTAGTCCTCGAAAGGACGACCATTAACGGTGATCTGCCCGGTACCGGCATACAGGCGGGTACGGGAGATGGCGTTTTTTCTTTTACCAGTGCTGTAAGTGAAATCGCTCATGATAATCCCCGATTAAATATCCAAAGTTTTGGGAGCCTGGGCTGCGTGCGGATGCTCGGAACCTGCATAGACTTTCAGCTTCTTGATCTGCTGAGCGGCAATGCGGTTCTTGGGCAGCATACCTTTGACAGCGGCGGTGATGACGTTCTCAGGCTTGAGGGCCAACATTTCGCGGAGGGTCTTTTCTTTCAGACCACCGGGATGGTTGGTGTGCTTGTAGTACATCTTCTTGTCCAGCTTCTGACCGGTGACTTTGATCTTGTCGGCGTTGATGACAATCACGAAATCGCCCATATCCATATGATGGGAGAATTCCGGCTTGTGCTTTCCGCGCAGACGATTGGTGATCTCTGTGCACAGACGGCCCAGGATTTTGTCCGTGGCGTCGACGATGAACCATTCGCGGTTCGCGTCTTCCGGCTTCGGGCTATATGTCTTCATAAAAATTGCTCCTTGCGCAAACTGAGAGGGGGACTTCTACGCATATGAAATACGCATGTCAACCCTCATGCAACGTATAATTTATAATCGCGCGATCAGAAGGTGATGCGTGGACCGTGACAAGTGTAACGGGGGAGTCACGGAGAACGCCGATTCTTCTAACCGGGAGGATGCTTGTGCCACAGATCTCGACAGGTGACAAGGTTTTTTTGGCTGTGGGACGGTGAAATCGGGCCAATGCGACGTTTCGGAACATTCGACAGGCCATGGAGAAAAAAGACACGCCTCAAAAGTCATGACTTTCGAGGCGTGTGTGGTATCGAATTGGCGATGTCGGATTCGTTATCCCGCAATCAATTCCTTGAGTTTTGCAAGGGCGTTCGGGATTCCGGCTGGGTTCGAACCTCCGGCTCGGGCCAGGTCGGGACGTCCGCCTCCACCACCACCGACTTCTCCGGCAACCGATTTGATGAGGTCTCCGGCCTTGAAGGTCTGGTGCAGGTCTTTGGTCACGGCCAGGGCTACGGAAACCTTGTCACCGTCGTGTTTGGCGATCAGGCAGATGATTCCGGATTTCATTTTGGGGCGCAGGGCGTCCATTTGTTCCAGCATCACACCCATGTTCGGGGCTTCTAGCTCGGTGGCCAGCACCTTGACGCCGTTGATTTCCTCAATGTCGTTCATCATGTCGCGTCCGGCGCCGGATGCCAGTTTGGTCTGGAGGGATTTCATCTCCTTGGCCATGTCCTTGACCTGCTTTTGAAGATCTTTGACCTTCTTGGGCAGTTCGGCTGGTGTGGCCTTGAGCATGGCCCCGGCCTCGGCCACGGCGTTGCGACGTTCATTGAGATACGCCACGGCATTGTGTCCGGTCGCGGCTTCGATACGCCGGATACCGGCAGCAACACCGGCTTCCGAGGTAATGACAAAGGCTCCGGCAATGCCGGTATTGTCCAAATGAATGCCGCCGCAGAATTCCATGGAAACGCCGGGAACCTCGATGACTGAGACCGTGTCGCCGTATTTTTCTCCGAACAGGGCGGTTGCGCCCTTGGACTGTGCGTCGGTGATGGACATCACTTCCCGGGTTACGGGAATGGCGTCGAGAATATTCTGGTTGACGATGGCTTCGACCTGAGCCAGCTCGTCGTCGGACAGTCCCTTGATGTGCGTAAAATCGAACCGCAGCCGGTCGGGTCCGACTAGGGAACCGGCCTGTTTGGCATGATCGCCCAGCACTTTTTGCAAGGCGGCGTGCAACAGGTGAGTCACGGTATGATTGCGCATGGTGGCCAGTCGTCTGGACCGATCAACATTGAAGAATGCAGAATCGCCGGTGGAGAAGGACCCTTCGGTGACCGTGACCTTGTGAGCGGTCAGTTTTTGCGAGGGTTTGACCGTGTCCAACACGTTGGCCTTGCCGCCGGATGCGGCGATGGTGCCAGTGTCGCCGGTCTGTCCGCCGGATTCTCCGTAAAACGGGGTCGAAGTGGCCACGATCCATCCGGATGCGCCTTCGGGCAGAGAGTCAATGACGGTGCCTTCAGGGGTGAGCAGATATGCGATGTCCGACTGGTCGGCCATGGATTCATAGCCGGTAAATTCAGAGATCACGTCGTGTTCGAGCAGGGTCTGGAAGGTGGAGGCGATATCTTTTTCGCCAGAGCCTTTCCATGCGGCCTTGGAGCGTTGCTTCTGTTCCTGCATACATTTGTCGAATTCGGTTTCGTCAACACCCATGCCGCGCTGTTCGGCCACGTCCCGCACGATGTCGATGGGAAATCCATATGTGTCGTACAGAGTAAAGGTGGTTTCGCCCGGAACAATGGTGGCCTTGGCTTTTTCAAGCTCGGCGAGTTCCTGTTCGAGCATCTCAAGACCTTTGTCCAGCGTCTTGGCAAACCCTTCTTCTTCACCTTTGACGACTTCGATCATGAAGTCGCGGGTCTCTTCCAATTCCTTGTAATGGCCGCCCATGTCATCAATGACCTTGGATGCGGTTTTCCACAGGAATGAGCCTTCAAGGCCCATGAGCTTGCCGAAACGATAGGCCCGACGGATGAGGCGGCGCAGGATGTAACCACGGCCTTCGTTGGAGGGGAGTACCTGATCCGGGATCAGAAATGCGATGGCGCGGGAGTGGTCGGCAATGACCTGAAGTGCGGTGTCGATTTCTTCGGACTGACGGTATTGGACCCCGGCCAGTTCAGCGGTGTACTGGATGATGGATTGAAACAGGTCGGTTTCGTAGTTGGAGGCCACACCTTGAGAAACGGCGGCGATGCGTTCGAGTCCCATGCCCGTGTCAATGGACGGACGGGGCAGGTCGGTGCGGGTGCCGTCTTCGGCCTGGTCATACTGCATGAACACGAGGTTCCAGATTTCCAGATAGCGATCACAGTCACATTTGCCGATGCCGCAGTTCGGGCCGCAGCCGACTTCTTCGCCCTGGTCGAAGTGGACTTCGGAGCAGGGACCGCAAGGGCCGGTATCACCCATGGACCAGAAGTTGTCCTTTTCACCCAGTCTGTAAATTCGTTCTTCGGGAACGCCAGCGATTTTCTTCCACAATTCACCGGCTTCGTCGTCATCTTTATATATAGTAATATAAAGACGTTCCTTGTCGAGTTTCAATTCTTCGGTCAGGAATCCCCAACAGAATCGGATGGCGTCTTCCTTGAAGTAGTCGCCAAAGGAGAAGTTGCCGAGCATTTCGAAAAAGGTATGGTGCCGTGCGGTGCGCCCCACGTTTTCCAAATCGTTGTGCTTGCCGCCCACCCGCAGACATTTTTGTGACGTGGTAGCGCGGATATAGTCCCGTTTTTCCTGTCCCAGGAAAAGTTTCTTGAATTGAACCATGCCCGCGTTGGTAAAGAGCAGGGTCGGATCGTCCTTGGGGGTCAACGGCGAAGAATCCACAATGGTGTGGCCGTTCTTCTGAAAGTATTCAAGGAACCGTTGACGGATTTCATTGGCTTTCATTGTGCAAGTTCTCCAAAAAGATGATTTCCAGACAAAAACGCCCCGGGTCCATGTCCCGAGGCGTTGTATCCGGGCTTAAAATTTACTACTTTTCAGCATCTGCGGCTGGGTCGGCCTCGTCTCGGAATCCGAGATGTGTCATCAGTTTTTCTTCGATGGAATTGGCCATGTCCGGGTTGTCCTGCAAAAGCTGGCGGACATTTTCCTTGCCCTGGCCCAGTTTTTCAGACCCATAAGCGAACCAGGAACCGGATTTTTCGATAATGCCGTGCTCCACTCCCATGTCGATGAGTTCTCCCATGCGACTGATACCTTGTCCGTACAGTACATCAACCAATGCCTGACGGAAGGGCGGGGCGACCTTGTTTTTGACCACCTTGATACGGGCGCGAATGCCGTAGGCCTCATCCTTGTCTTTCAATGTCTGGATACGGCGGATATCGAGACGGCAGGATGCGTAGAATTTGAGGGCGTTACCGCCAGACGTGGTTTCCGGATTGCCATACCCGGTCATGCCGATCTTCATGCGGATCTGGTTGATGAAGATGACCACGCAATGGGATTTGTGGATGGTGCCGGTCAATTTCCTGAGCGCGTGGGACATGAGTCGGGCCTGACCGCCAACCTGGGTCTCGCCCATCTGCCCTTCGAGTTCGGCCTGGGGGATCAGTGCGGCGACCGAGTCGATAACCACAACGTCCAGTGCGCCGGAACGAACGAGCAAGTCCGCGATTTCCAGCGCCTGTTCACCGTAGTCAGGCTGAGAAATGAGTAGGTCGTCAGTCTTGACGCCCAACCGTTTCGCATAGCCTGGATCAAGTGCGTGTTCCGCGTCGATGAAGGCGGCGTTGCCACCAGCTTTTTGAGCCTGGGCAATGATGTGCAGGGCCAGGGTGGTCTTACCAGATGATTCTGGTCCATAAATTTCGATGACGCGGCCTCGGGGGACCCCGCCAATGCCCAGCGCAATGTCCAGACCGATCGAGCCAGTCGGAATGGCGGGTATGGAATGGGACGCTTCGTCATCCATACGCATGATCGAGCCTTTGCCGAATTTGCGTTCAATGGTGGTGAGAGCGGTACCAAGCGCCTCTTTGCGCAGTGTCTTGGGGTCAACGGCTTTTCGTGCCATATATTCATCCTCCGGGATTTACGAGCTGCAATACTTGAGCAACATGTTCAAATACCAGATACACGAGAGGTGGGCAACACTCATATGGAGAGATAAAATGCTGTGTGTATGCAGTGAGTTATTGTATTTAAAGGCATTCGTCCTCTGTTGTGGCGCGTGATATTTCTTTTTCTGTTTTTTGTTGCTCGGGGTGAGAGGCTGCAAAATTCTTGCCCTTGTCCGCGAACTGACATAGTGGTCGCCCCATGGTGGATATGAAAAAGAACTATGACGCGCTTGCGTTGTTGTCCGGTGGTCTGGATTCGATTCTGGCCATACGGACTGTGATGGACCAGGGATTGACGGTGCTCGGTTTGCACTTTGTCACGCCCTTTTTTGGCAAACCGCATCTGATCCCGTTCTGGCGGGAGCACTATGGTATCGAAGCGGTGGCCGTGGACATTCGACAACAGTATGTTGATATGATGTTGGACGGTCCCTCGCAGGGGTTTGGCAAGTGGCTCAATCCCTGTATCGACTGCAAGATCACCATGCTTTCGCACGCGGTGAAACTTTTGCCGGAATACGGGGCGAAATTTCTTGTTTCCGGTGAAGTCGTGGGCCAGCGGCCAATGAGTCAGCGGGCCGATGCCTTGAACCTTATCACGAAGCGGGCGCATGTCCGGGACGTGTTGCTTCGCCCACTCAGTGCCAAGAATTTGAAACCGACGCCCATGGAAACATCGGGGTTGGTGGATCGTGACCAGCTTCTCGATTGGTCGGGACGGGGACGCAAGCCGCAATACGCTTTGGCAGAAGCCTATGGTTTTACCGAAATTCCCACCCCTGGCGGTGGCTGTTGCTTGACCGAAGCCTCTGGTGCCGCCCGATTTGTTCAGGTCTTGATTCACCGTCCACGCCCGACGGCCACGGATTTTTCCTTGGCGCGGGCCGGTCGTCAATACTGGGCCGGGTCCCATTGGTTGACCTTTGGTCGAACTGCGGAGGACAATCAGCAGATCGAATCGTGCGTGGAGTCGACTGATTATATCTTCAAAGTGGCGAATTTCCCGGGACCGCTGGCCGTGGGACGGCCTGTTGCCGGGGAGTGGAGTCCCGAGGCCCTTCAGGATGCGGCCGCGCTCATGGCGTCTTATTCCGGCAAGGCCCGAAAGCATTTTCAAGCCACGGGGGAAAAGGTCGAGGTCACAGTCGATCGAGGCACTTCCACTGAAACTCTCAGGGTCATTCCGACCCGTGAAACTGTTTTTGCCTGGACAGAACCCAAGCCTGAACTCGTGAAGGAATGGAAAAAGTTACAGATCGAATCTGAAGCCTAACTTGCTCCCTCTTTTCACATAGCATATACATATACAATGACTATCGATATTATCACCTTTTGCGCTGCTGCGGTTCTGCTGTGGTTCGGTGCCAACTGGATTGTGACTTCGGCTGCGCTTATCGCCCGTAAATTCAATGTTTCCGAACTGGTTATCGGGTTGACCATCGTGGCTCTCGGCACGTCGGCCCCGGAATTTCTGGTGACGGTCAATGCCGCCTTTCGTGGCCACAACGACATTTCCCTGTCCAACGTGGTCGGTTCGAATATTTTCAACCTCGGGTTTATTCTCGGGCTGATGGCCATTATCAAACCATTGGTTTCCAATCGGACCATTGTCTATCGGGACGGTCTGCTCCTGTTCCTCACCACCGCCGGTATTCTGGCCGTGTCCTTTGTGGGTGAACTCGGTCGATGGTTCGGTGCCGGGCTGATGTCTCTGCTTATCGGCTATCTCATCTATCTCGGCATGAAGCGTGAATCTCCCGGTGAAGACGAGCTGGAAGAACTCAAGGGAAAGACCTTTTCATGGTTGGATGTGGTGCTGCTTCTCGGCGGATTCGTGTCTATTGCCGCTGGTGGGCATCTCATGGTTTCTGCCGCTACGTCCATCGCGACCTCGTTGGGTGTTTCATCCTGGGTGATCGGGGTGACTGTTGTTGCCGCCGGTACCAGTTTGCCCGAATTGGTGACCTGTCTGGCCGCATCGGTCAAAGGCAAGAACGAAATGCTCCTCGGCAACCTGATCGGGTCGGATTTCTTCAACTTCGCCGGAGTCCTTGGTCTGACTTGTCTGCTCAAACCGCTGCCCGTCTCGCCCGAGGCCTCAAGCGGATTGATTGTTCTGGTTGGGATGGTCGGTCTGGTCTTGATCCTGCTGCGCACCGGCTGGCGTGTTTCCCGCTGGGAAGGCGCGTTGCTTATCGCCATCAACCTCATTCGTTGGACACATGATTTCATGGCCTAGATGGGTGTGAGTCTTTTATACCCGGGCTTTGCCCGGACCCACCAGAGAACCTTTTGAAAAAGGTTCTCTGGACTCTCCAAAACTTTGTGTCGCTCGCTTCGTTCGAAGCTGTCGGCAGCGTGCGGTTGTGCGGGTCTTGGGAAAGAAAGGCGTTTGGGAATGCCTTCGGCGACCAAAGAACCCTTTGAGAAGGGTTCTCTGGACTTTCCTAAACTTTGTGTCGCTCACTTCGTTCGAAGCTGTCGGCAGCAACTGTTCGTGCGGCTTTTGGGAAAAGCGTTGTAAAAAACTTAAAACGCATTCTTTTTGCGAAATTTTCTCATTTCTTAAGCTAATCCCTCTTTTATTACTCTGACGTCTTCAATCCCACTCAATCGAGAACGAATGCCCTCGCCGAAGGCGCGACAAAAAGTTCTGGAGGGGAGTCCAGAGGGGAACCTCTTCCAAGAGGTTCCCCTCTGGCCGTCGGAGACATTCCATACCTCGAATCATCTGCCTGTGTTGTCACAGAGTTGGTGGCGTTTGGTCACCTGGTCTTCGCATGGCAGCACGGGAGTGTCACATTGAGGGCGTAGAAATGAATCCATCAGAAAGAAATACCGTCCTTAAGGAGGTCGAAGTGATGATGGATTTTGGAAAAAAATGGATGAAAGGTGTTTGTACACTGCTGCTCGCCATGGCGTGCGTGGTTGGTGGAGGGCTGGCAAAGGCCGAGGCTGGCGAGATAACCGCCAAATATGTGTTCCTTTTCATTGGTGACGGCATGGGATTGCCGCAACGGGCGGCGACTTCGGCCTATACCGGGAAACAGCTTGCCATTGATGCCATGCCCGCACAGGGAATCACCACGACTTTTGCAGCCGATCGGTTCATCACCGGATCTGCGGCATCTGCAACGGCCTTGGCGTCGGGTATCAAGACCAATATCAACTATATCGGGGTTGATCCTGATTTCAAGCCGGTCAAGACCATCGCTGAGATGGCGCGTGATCAAGGTAGGAAAGTCGGCATTGTGTCGTCGGTGTCCATTGACCATGCTACGCCAGCGGCTTTTTATGCACACGTCAAGACCCGTAAAATGTACCATGAAATTGATGTGGCTTTGGCGCAATCCGGGTTTGATTTCTTTGCTGGTGGCGGACTCAAGGACCCTGCTGGAGTGAAGTCCAAGAAGCCGTTGGGCAATGCTCTGAATATGGCCCGGGAGAACGGGTATACCATTGTGAACACGAAAAAGGATTTCATGGCTCTCAAGCCGGGCGATGGAAAGGTCTTGGCCTGGAATGAATGGTTGCAGGACGGCAAGGCCCTTCCCTATGCCATGGATATGACGGATGCAGATATCACGTTGGCCGAGTTCACGGGCAAAGCCATTGAAATGCTGGACAATGATGATGGGTTTTTCCTGATGGTCGAGGGCGGTAAAATCGACTGGGCGTGTCACGCCAATGATGCCACCGCATCGATCTTGAACACCATTGCGTTTGATGCCTCTGTGCAACAGGCATTGGCTTTTTATGAAAAGCATCCTGATGAAACCGTGATCGTGGTGACAGGTGACCATGAGTGTGGCGGACTGACACTTGGCTTCGCCGGGACCAAATACGGGTCACATTTCGATATTCTCAGCCAGCAGAAAGTTTCGTTCCAAAAATTCACGGATGAAATCTTTGCTGAGTTCAAAAAGACGGGCGGCGGTTTTGAGGCGTTCAAGCCGGTTGTCACCGAAAATTTTGGCTTGAAATTTTCCGGGAACCCCAAAAAGGACGCGCTGGTTCTGGCTGATTTTCAGCAGACTGAAATTCGGGCCGCGTTTGAACGGTCCATGCAGGGAAGCGAAAAGCTCAACGCGTCCGAATACCTGATGTACGGTGAATATGAGCCGGTGTCTGTCGCCATTACCCATGTGCTCAATCAGAAGGCCGGTTTGGGATGGACTTCGTACAAACACACGGGGGTGCCGGTGTCCACATCCGCCATTGGTGTGAGGGCTGCTGCGTTTAACGGCAGCTATGACAATATCGATATCGCCACCAAACTCATGAAGATCATGGGACTGAAACCCGAAGCCAAATATGTGGATTCGGGGGCTGTGCGTCTCGCTGTCAACTAGATCAATTATCTGTCATTCTCGGGCGAATCGGGTGACCGGTTCGCCCGTTTTTCAAGGAAAGTCCATGGATTCACCTCAGAGAAAATCGCGTGATTGGTTGCTTGTCTCCCTTTTTACCCTGCTTGCCATTGCCTTGTATTGTGTCCCAACGGGATTCGAGACGCATACGGATACGGAAGCGGTTCGGTGTACGGCTGAAGTCATGGCCGTGGACAATGCGAATCTTCAGGAACTCGGCATGATTCGGACCGGGGAACAGGCGGTGACCCTCAAGTTGTTGGACGGTCCATACGCCGGGCAGGTGCATGATGGACACAACCAGTTGCTCGGTCAGATGGACCGGGACAAGGAATTTCGGGTCGGGGATACCGCCTATGTGGTGCTGACCATCGGGGAGGGGGGCGAAGTCATTTTCGTGAATCCGCAGGCCCATTATCGATTGGGGCTGGAATTGCTTTTACTCGGGTTGTTCGCGGGATTGCTTATTCTTTTTGGCGGAATGACAGGACTGAAGGCCCTGTTGTCTTTTGTGTTTACCGGCATGGCACTGTGGAAGGTCCTGGTTCCGTTGCTCCTCAAGGGGGCGGACCCGGTCTGGCTTGCGCTGTGCGTGGTCGCTTTGCTCAGTGCGGTCATTATCTTCATGGTCGCCGGGATCAATCGTCTTGGTCTGACCGCCTTTCTCGGCGCGTTTTTGGGCGTGATTTCCAGTTGTGTCTTGGCCGTGTTCTTTACCGAAAAATTTCATGTGCACGGTGCGGTCATGCCCTTTGCCGAAACCCTGTTGTATGCCGGATACGGCCATCTGGATCTGACGCGGATCTTCATGGCCGGGGTGTTTCTGGCATCCAGCGGCGCGGTCATGGATTTGTCCATGGACGTGGCGGCATCCATGGGTGAAGTCGTTGCCAAGAAACCCGATATCACCAGGGTGGAGGCCGTGTGGTCCGGGATTCGCGTGGGACGTGCCGTGGTCGGAACCATGACCACCACGTTGTTGCTCGCCTATTCCGGGGGGTATGTGACGCTGCTCATGGCCTTCATGGCACAGGGTATCCCGCTGGGGTCCACGTTCAATTTCATTTACGTAGCCGCCGAGGTACTCAAAACCCTGATCGGCAGTTTCGGATTGGTCATGGTCGCACCGTTCACCGCCATCGTGGGCGGCGTCTTGCTGGTGAAAAAAAGCCCTGATGCAGGGCACTGAAGCATTGACGAATGACGCGGTATAGGCCACACCATGAATGAATCTTACAGTGCAAGGAGTCGCAATGTTGTCAGTGCTCGGAAATATCATTTGGTGGGTTATCGGTGGGTTGTTCATGGCTTTGGGATGGTTCTTGGCGGGATGCCTGATGGCCATCTCGATTATCGGCCTGCCTTGGGCGCGGTCTGCGTTTGTCATCGCCAAATTCGCTCTGATTCCTTTTGGTCGCACCTTGATTCGACGGGATGTCCTGACAGGGCAAAAAGACGTCGGAACATCGGACTGGGGTATCGTGGGCAATATCATCTGGTTCATTTTTGCAGGATGGTGGCTGTGCGTGGGACATATCATGGCCTCGCTCGGTTGCTTCATCACCATTATCGGCATTCCGTGGGGATGGCAGCATCTCAAGCTGGCCGGAGCCACCCTGGCCCCCATTGGCATGACGTCCGTGACCGTGGAAGAGGCGGAAAGAGTGTACGGCGTCAGACCGTAGTATGAGAATTGTGCAAAAGCGTGCACGCCTCTTGCCAGAGGGGGAAATCCTGCTTACATACACAGGAACAGCCGGGATAACCTCGGCGAATATTTGGGAGTAATTCGGAGGAATTTCAATGGCTCAATATCCTAGTATGCAACAGACCGGCTCGCGTGCCGATGTTGTCAATGCCTTTATGCGCGGCGTGTATGGCTGGATGAGCGCGGGCCTCGGGCTGACCGCTCTGATTGCCTTTGCCGTGACCCAGTCCCAGACATTGTTGCAGATGTTTTTTGTCGTGGACCCGGCCACTGGCGCAGTGGGTATGTCCACATTGGTTTTCATCCTGCTTTTCGCTGAGTTGGGTATCGTTTTCTACCTGAGTGCGAAAATCAGGACCATGGCACCGTCCACGGCAACGGCTTTGTTCATGCTCTATTCCGGGCTGAACGGCCTGACCCTGACCCCGATCCTTTTGGCGTATACCGCTGAATCCGTGGCTTCGACCTTTGTCATCACTGCGGGAATGTTCGGGACCATGTCCATTTACGGACTGCTCACCAAAAAGGACCTGACCAGTTGGGGCAGCCTGCTGTTCATGGGCCTGATCGGTATCATCATCGCCATGGTCGTGAATATCTTTCTGCAAAGTTCCGCAATGGCCTTTGCCATCTCGGTGATCGGTGTGATCATTTTCCTCGGTCTGACAGCCTATGACACGCAGAAGCTCAAGACTATGGGAGAATCCGTTCCCATGAACGATTCCGCCGCCATTCGCCGTGGAACCATTCTGGGTGCGCTCACCCTGTACCTTGATTTCATCAACCTTTTCCTCATGCTGCTTCGGTTGCTGGGGAACCGCGAATAATTTCGCGGGAATTGAAACCATCTGTCACTGGCCGTATCCGAAACGTCGGATGCGGCCATTTTTTTGGGATGATTCCAGTGTCACAAATGGGTGAACTTTTTTGGGGCAGGGAGTTGCGTCTTGTCACGAGCGGCTGTCAGACGTATGATTCACTCTGCTTTTTCCCTTTGGAGGACCATGTCTGAATCTGTCATTGATATACAAAAGAAATGTGCCCCTGTGCTCAAACCGGCCGCGAGTGTGTACGGGCGTGTCATGCGGGTGCGCGAAGCAATGTATGCTCGCGGGATGCTGCGTCACTGGGAGCCGCCTGTACCCACGGTGTCTGTGGGAAATATTGGTTGGGGCGGGACCGGCAAGACCCCGGTGGCCGACTGGCTGCTTGGGTGGGCTGAAATCCATCGGCTGAAAAGCGTTTTGTTGACACGAGGGTATGGCGCGCATCCTCCATCCGTGCCGTATCTGGTGCGGCCGGAATCCCTGGCTGAATCAGCCGGTGATGAACCGCTCATGCTGGCCCGGTCTCATGCCCGGGCACATATTCTGGTGGACCCGCAACGTATTCGGGCCGGAAAACTCGCCATGAAACGATTCTCTCCGGATGTGATGATTTTGGATGACGGGTTTCAGCATATGGCCGTGGCTCGGCATTGCAATCTTGTGCTTTTGAAACCCGAGGATGTGGGAAGCGGGTGGAATCAGCTCATTCCTGCCGGTTCATGGCGTGAGCCAGCGTCCGCTCTGGCCCGTGCCGATGCGTTCATGCTCAAGATCAGCCCGTCGGAATTCGAGACACTGACACCAGCCCTGCGTCAGCGGCTTGGCGCGTTCGGAAAGCCGGTGTTCAGTTTTCAGATCAAGCCGACCGGGGTGCGTCCCGTGCGTGGTGGAGAGGCTGTCCCTGATTTTGATTCGGCCTCATACCTGCTCGTGTCCGGGGTGGGCGATCCTGCTCAGGTCAAAGAAACCGCCACGCGATATTTAGGGTATCCGCCCACGGAACACATGATCTTCAAGGATCACCATCCGTATTCGCAAAAGGATGCGCTGGCCATTGCCGATTCGGCCCGAAAGGCCGGGTGCGAGGCCGTGCTGTGTACGCCCAAGGATGCGGTCAAACTCGGGCCACTCTGTTCTGAAGCATTCTGGGAATTCGATCTTCAGCTGGCATTTGGTCCGTCGCTGTTCACTGACGGTGTCGATTTCGAAGCATGGTGGACCCGGCAGTTCAATGATATTTCAACACGCCTTGTGAACAAGGCCCACTCATAGGAGGCTGTCATGGCCCAGAAAAAACGAAAACAACCGCGTTCAAGCACTCCGCCGCTTTCCGTAGGGGAACTGCTCGCACTATTTAAGGATGTACAACGTCCTTTGTCCCGAGCCGAGGTGATCCGGTATCTCAAGCTCAAGAAAAAAGATAAATACCGGGTCAAGGATATGCTCAAAGAGCTGGTTCAGAAGGGAAAACTTATCCGTATCCGACGGGGATACGGTCTGGCAGAATCCATGCATTGTCTGACCGGACGACTGGAAATACAACGGCAGGGATTCGGTTTCGTGATTCCGGAAGATGCCAGCGGCAATGATGTCTTCATCAATCAGCGGGACATCGGTGAGGCTTGGCATGGGGATCGGGTGGTCGTGTCCATTGTGGGTGAAGCGAAAAAGGGACGGAATGCCGAGGGCCGTATCGTTCGAGTTCTGGAACGAGGTCGGAAAACCCTGCCCGTGAAAATTTTCAAGAAAATGGGGGATGAATGGCTGTGTCGGCCGAGCGATCCCAAGTTGGCTTTTGGCATTATCGCCACGCTCAAGGATGCGTCGATCGCATTGAAACCCGGTGATATTGCCATCTGTGTGCCCGGTGAAAAGATGGACCCGACCATGTGGCAGGGGGAGATCATCGAACGCCTCGGGCTGGAAAGTGACATTTCCGTGCAGGAGACTTTGGTTCAGTCAAATCACAGTATCCGTACCCGGTTCCCGTCCGGTTCGACGCATCAGGCAGAGGCCCTGCCTCGCGAACCTTCGGCCAAGGATTTTGTGGGGCGGCGCGATCTGACGGACAAACAGTTCGTGACCATCGACGGTTCCACGGCCAAGGATTTTGACGACGCCATTCTGGTCGAGCGCAAGGGAATTGGGTATCGCCTGTGGGTCGCCATCGCCGACGTGGCCCACTATGTGGGCGAGGGTACCCCGCTTGACAAGGAAGCGCTTGAACGCGGCAATTCCTACTATTTCCCGCAATCCGTGGTGCCCATGTTTCCCGAACGGCTGTCAAATGGATTGTGTTCGTTGAATCCTGATGTGAAACGGCTGACCATGGTCGTGCGTATGGATACGGACGCCTCCGGTGTGACGCGATCCACCGCATTTTATCAGGCCGTTATCAAGAGTCAGGCCCGGTTGACCTATTCGCAGGTGAAGCGTGCTTTGTTGGATCATGACGAAGCGACCCGACAGGAGATTGTTTCGGTGGTGCCCATGCTTGAAGTCGCGGAAGAACTGGCCAGGAAGATCAACACCTTGCGAAGCCGTCGCGGGTCCCTTGAGTTCGAGTTGCCGGAACCGGAAGTGGTTTTCGACGATGCGGGGACCGTGGTTGATATCCGACCCAAGCAGCGGACCTTTGCCAATCAGCTCATTGAGGAATTCATGGTCGCAGCCAACGAGGCGGTGGCGGAATATCTTATTGAGCAGGACATGCCCTGCCTGTTCCGCATCCATCCACCGGCAGATGAGGACAAACTGAAAAATTTGTTCAGAATGCTGTCCCGCACAGACAAATCCATTGTCATGCCCAAGGAAATGACGCCCAAGAAATTGCAGATGCTGGTGGCCTCCATGCGAGGGACGGACAAGGAATACGTGGTCAATCGGATGTTGCTTCGGTCCATGAAGCAGGCCAAATATTCGCCGGATAACGAAGGCCATTTCGGGCTGGCCAGTGAAGCGTATGCGCATTTCACCTCGCCCATTCGTCGATATGCCGATCTGGTGGTGCATCGATTGCTCAAAAAGACCCTGGCCAAGGATGATGGGGCAAAACGCGGGGCCGTGCCGGGCAAGGAACGATTGCAGACGATCGCCAACCATATCTCCAGTCGGGAACGGATCGCCATGGTCGCGGAACGGGAAATTCTCAAACGGGTGATGGTCCTGTTCCTGCGAGATAAGGTCGGCCAGACGTTTGACGGAGTGATTTCGCATATCACGGACTTCGGCTTTTACGTGGAATTGAAGAGCGTCATGGCCGAAGGAATGGTGCGCCTCTCATCCATGGATGATGACTACTATACCTATTGGCCCCAACGGGAAATGTTGGTTGGAGAACGAACCGGACGCGCCTTTACACTGGGCCAGGCTGTGGAAGTGGTGCTTGATGACGTGCGTCTGGAACGGCTGGAGCTGAACTTCAGCCTCAAATCGGTGGCCGACTCCGCCATGGATTACAAGGATTTGATTGAATAGGCCGTGGTTTCTTGTGGTGGTGGCTTTCGGTGCCGGACGGTGTGTCTTTGTTGACAAAATAGTTTATTTTGTGTAAACAAAATTGACAAAGATCAACATTTTCACCCCAAGGCGCCAGTATGAGTCACGGATTCGAAGCTTTTTTTGGCCGACTCTGTTCGGAAACCGATGTCAAAAATCAATCGCAACTCGCCCGTGAACTCGGCGTTGGGCGAGCGGCTGTTTCCCTTGCCAAAAAGAAGGAAAATGTTCCGGCCCGATGGATTCTCGATCTGTCGGCCCGGTTCGGTTTGAATCCATTATGGCTGGAAATGGGCAGGGGACTTCCTCGGCCTGAAGCAGCCATCGCAGCAGCGGAAGAAGACGGCGTTTTGTATGAAGAGGTCCCCAAGGTTCGGGCTAGACTGTGCGCTGGTGGAGGGTCATTCGAGACCGACGGCATGGTTGAAGGATATTACTCCTTTCGGGCCGATTGGCTGAAAAGTCGTGGAAATCCGGCGAATATGGTGCTGATGGAAGTGGTTGGCAATTCCATGGAGCCAGAGATCAAGGAAGGGGACATGGTGCTTATCGATCAGGCGCGGTCCGATGTCTTGTCCGGGGGGATCTATGCTGTGGGCGTCGAGGATACCGTGATGGTCAAGCGGGTGGAACGTCTGCCCGGCACCTTGGTTCTCAGAAGTGACAATGTGGATTATTCGCCGATTCATTTATCTGGCGACGAATTGAATAATGTCCGGGTTATCGGTCAGGTCTTGTGGGCTTCTAGAGAATATCGTTGAACCGATCACGCGTTGAAAAAAGAGTTCCCCGTACTGAAATTTCAGTGCGGGGTTTTTTATTAGCTTGGAATTATTGGACAAGATAATGCGAATTTGTTTTGTGTTATAAAGCTATACAAAATGTAAATAAATAGTTGACAAAAAGAGTGGGGGTTGTTTATTAAAGAATCACGTTGAGTCAAAAAGAACACCATTCGCGGAAGGGCGATATGGTTCAAGGAGCGCGACATGCAGGAACGGTATTGCAAGTGTGGGCACAGGCTGATGGTTCAATATTCTCTTGATGGTTTTCTTCCCTGGGAGGCTGTCATCGTCGATGATGAGGCAGTTGTGATCCCGGTCAAGGTCTGCCCCTGTTGCGGGAGCTATCTCTCCATTCATTTCCTTCGATAATATTTCTTGTCAGTGAGCCGAAGTGTGCGGCCTCTGGCTTCAATCCCTGTTGAATGAGGGCCATGTGCGACTCCCCGGAGCGTGTGGCCCTCGTTCTGTATGGTTTGTTCGAAGTGTGCCTTGGTGGACGTTGTGCGATGAAATGGCAGGAAGCTGTCTTGGTCTCTTTTTTCCCACCAGCACGGCGGCGTGAGCCTCAAGGTGGGATTTGTATTCAATAAAATGAATGAAGTGTGGGGCGGTGATTTTTTAGGAACAGGAAAATTGGATGACAGATGTTCTGTTTCGGCCCGCTTTCTTGGCCGAATACAGTGCGGTGTCTGCGGCTTGAAGGAGTGCCTCGGGCGCATTGGTACAGGTCGGTATGCTTGCTGCAATGCCGATGGAAACCGTGACCCATGGCCTGACGGTGGAATTCGGATGATCGAGGTGCCTGCGGGCAAGAGTGTCGTGGATGGTGTCTGCCACTTTTTTGGCCCCGAGAGAGCCGGTGTTCGGCAGGACGATGACGAATTCTTCACCCCCGAATCGAGCGACAAGATCACTCGGGCGGCGTGCTGATCGTGACAGGATATGTCCCACGGAACAGAGGCATTCGTCACCACGGAGATGACCGAGTGCGTCATTATAGCGTTTGAAGTGGTCGATATCAATCATCAAGAGGGATAGAGGACTGTCTTCCCGGCCATTGCGCATCCATTCGCACACCAGAGTGTTGTCAAAACATCGCCGGTTGGCCAGTCCTGTCAGTCCGTCCTGATTGGACATGCGTTCCAGCTTACGGGCCAGACATTGCAATTCCTGTTCTCGCATCATGCGTTGCAACATTTCTCGGCGAAGGTGTAATGCCGTGCGAACGCGTGCCCGCAATTCTGTTACTCCCAGTGGTTTCGTCAGATAATCGAAAGCGCCTGCGGCAAAAGCCCGGTCAAGGTTGATCGGACTGACGTCACTGGTAATTGCAATAAGCGGAATATCTTTGAATTCGTTGCGACCCTTAAGAAATCGGATAGCTTCAATGCCGTTTGATTCGGCAATATCCAGATCAAGAAGAATCAGATCAATGGGGTTTTTTGTTGAGGTCGCATCGAGCAGTGCGTGTTCGGCATCCAGTAAACAGGGCGCGGCGACAAGGTCACTGTGGCCAGCCCCATCCAGCAGTGTGCTGATTTTTTTGATAAAGTCGGCCGAGTCGTCAATAAGAAGAATTTTCATGCGATGTTTAGATTCTCATAGAGCAAGTCAAAGCGTTGAAGAGAAAAGTCCTTGATTTTTATGACGAGTTGTGAATTTGTTGCCCATAGTAATAATAACTTTTATGTATTTTAGCAATCCCCAAGTATTCAGACCAGAGAATCTTTGTTAATATTTTGCAAAAAACGATATGGCGGTGTATCTCTATAGGCGAAAAGATACGTATACTGTGAAATATATTCGTCTGCGCGGAGGCCTCATGACCCGGTTGAAACTGACAGTTCTTTTTGGTGTTTTTGTATGTTCTTTGTTCTTTTTTCCTATAAATGGACAAGCCAACGGGAGCGGCTTGTTCTTAGCGGTGTACAATTCCGGACAGGCTCTTGTTCGGGATACGCGTGTCGTCACCCTTCCGGCCGGTCCTGCGGCAGTTGTTTTTTCGGATATTCCGAACACGGTGGAACCCACGTCTGTCCGGGCCGCCGCCGATGGCATGACGGTTCTGGATGTGGAATACAGTTTTCAGCAAATCACTTCGGGCAGCCTGCTTGATGCTGCTGTAGGCACAGAGGTGTCTGTCATTTTGCCGGACCCGGCTGATGGCAATTCGCGGATTGTGCGTAAGGCCACCTTGCTGTCCAACGTCGGCCAGCCCGTTTTTATGGTGGGTGACGAAGTGTATATCGGTAATTTCGAAGCGGTCATGCTGCCGAAAATGCCTCAGGATTTCGACACAGAGCCAACATTGACCCTGACCACCAATTGTGTGGATCAAGGGAAAAAAGATGTCTCGTTGAGTTATCTCATGGGCGGGATCAATTGGCAGGCAGACTATACCCTAACCTTGGGGAAATCCGGGACCACGGCGGATCTGGACTCCTGGGCCACGGTAACGAACAACGCCGGGCACGCTTTCAAGAATGCGGACCTTCGACTGGTTGCTGGAGACGTGCAGCGTGTTCAGGCTCCCAAGATGATGCGGAACATGGCCATGGTTGCCATGGACGCAGGAGCGGAAAGTGTCAGTGCCACTGCTTCAGAAACACCCTTTTCCCAGTATCACGTCTATTCGATAGGTCGTCCCATATCCCTGCCTGCTCGCGGCTCCAAACAGGTCGGCCTGTTTTCCGCAAAAGCCATTCCCGTGAAACAGACATTGACCAGCCGGTATAGAAGCGGGTCCGGGCATCGGCAGGGGACAATTTCTCAACCCGTTGAATTGGCGGTGGTCTTTGAAAATACGGAATCGGCCAAACTGGGACAGCCCATGCCAGCCGGACTGGTGCGGATATTCATGCCTTCTGCGGATGGAGCGCAGCTTTTGGCCGGGGAAACGCGAATCAATCACACCGCTGTCGGGAATGCCCTCGATCTCACGCTTGGCCGGTCATTTGATGTGACGGTTGAGCGGACGCAGACAGCGTTCAAGAAGGTGGGCAAGAAAAGCTATGAAATCGGATGGAAAGTGACGGTCAAAAACGGTTCATCCGCTCCGCAGGATATCGCTCTTCGCGAATCCTTTCCCGGATCATGGACACTTCTGTCCGCTGATGCCGAGTACACCGACGTGGATGCGGGGACCATCGAATTCTCGTTGACCTCGGTGGCGCCGATGCAGGGAACTGAAGGAAAATCCATCAACTACACGGTGCGTATCGACTACTAAAGGAGCTGGTTCATGCCTGATATCACGCCTGTTTCATTGGAAACACTCAAGGATTTTTATGATCTGATGGCCTCGACTCGGGCGGTCCGTTTCAAGGCTGTTGCTCAAATTCTTGATGGAGATACTGTGGACCGGGAAACCGTGTTCTTGTTGGCCCGGGCGTTGGAGTCTCTGGAGGGGGTGCCGGAAACGGACGGCAAGAAGGTGCTGTCTCTTGATGGTTCTCGAACCATCGCTTTAGACATGGACTACGAGATGAATGAACTTCGGAAGGATATCTTCTACCTGGAAGAGGGCGAAACAACCTTTCTGGAGCTTCTGGACGACTATCATCCCGGTTTTGAAGCAGCGGTACGGGCCGGACACGATCTGCTGGACGGGGTGAAATTCAACAGCTTCATCACGGACCGGGATGGCACGATCAACAATTACTGCGCCCGGTACCTGACGTCCATCCAGTCCATTTACAACGCGGTTTTCCTGACGCGTTTTGCGCAGGGAGCGGTTCGTAAACCCGTCATCTTGACGTCCGCGCCGCTGGATGGCCTGATGACGATCAGCGTGAATCCGGAAAACGAAATGTATTATGCGGCGTCCAAGGGGCGTGAATGTCTGGATTTGGAAAAGCGCATCCGTCGTTTACCAATTTCTGCGGAAAAACAGGCGGCCATGGATCGGCTCAATGCGAGGTTGACGGCCCTGACCAGTCGGCCCGAATACGAGAAATTCACTTTTATCGGGTCCGGTCTTCAATTCAAATTCGGGCAGTCCACCATCGCCCGGCAGGATATCGGGCGGTCCATTGATCCTGATGAATCAACGGCGTTGCTCGCGACGCTTGAGACTTTGGTCACGGAATTGGACCCGGATGCACGCCACTTCCGTATTGAGGATACCGGGTTGGATGTGGAGATCATCTTGACCGTTGCGACATCCGACAGTGGGTTGAAGGATTTTGACAAGGGTGACGGGGTTCGGTTCCTGAATACCGAACTCGATCTGGACATGGCTCGGGGACCGCATCTGATTTGCGGCGATACTGGGTCGGATGTGCCGATGCTCGAAGTGGCCCTGGAACTGACGCCAGATGTTCGGGCCATTTATGTGACCCGGGATGATGGGCTGGCAAAGCGGGTGACCGACCTGACCGATCACGCGTTGATCGTGCCTGAGCCGGATATGTTGGTGACGATTTTGGGGACGTTGAATACTACTATGCGTTAAGAAAACTCAGCTTTGAAGGAGCGATTTGTGTCTGCTATCACTCTTAAAGGTGTCGTGTTTGATTTGGATGGAGTTATCACCAGAACCGCACGGGTTCATGGCGAGGCATGGGAGACCGCATTCAACGAGTTTTTGAAACACCATGCGGAAGAAACAAATATCCCCTTCGAACCGTTCGATCGAACTGGTGATTATCACAATTATGTTGATGGAAAACCCCGATTCGAAGGGGTGATGAGTTTTCTCAAATCGAGGAATATCCGCATCGCACCGGGCGATCCCGAAGACCCTCCGAGTTTGGATTCGGTGTGCGGCATCGGCAATCGAAAGAATGAATTGTTTCAAAGCATTCTTCAGGAAGAAGGCCCTGAGGTCTTTCAGTCGTCTGTTGATTTGATCGGAGAACTCAAGCAGCAGGGCATTCGGGTGGGACTTGCCACCTCCAGCCGCAATGGACAATTGGTTCTTGAATTGGCTGGTTTGGAAGGTGTTTTCGAGACCATTGTGGACGGTATTGTTTCTGCGGAAATGGAATTGAAAGGAAAGCCGGAGCCGGATATTTTTGTCACGGCAGCCAAAAATATGGGATTGCATCCTGGCGAGTGCGTGGTGGTCGAAGATGCTATTTCAGGCGTTCAGGCCGGATGCGCAGGCAATTTTGGCATGACGCTTGGTGTGGCGCGGAACGTTCAGGGTGAAATGCTTAAACGGTTTGGCGCGGATTGGGTGGTTTCCGATCTTGGCGAGATCACGGTAGACGACCTGATGGAGTGGTTTGAAAGCGGGATGGCCACGGATGAGTGGTATCTCAGCTACAACGGGTTTGATCCGGGCGACGAGAAATTGCGTGAGACCCTGACCACGGTAGGTAACGGCTATTTGGGCACGCGTGGTGCCTACGAGTGCGAATGCTCATCCTATTATTTTTATCCGGGAACCTACATATCAGGTGTGTTCAACAAGACGCCGAGCGAGGTGCAGGGGCGCGAAATTTGGAATAATGATTTTGTCAATTGTCCCAACTGGCTCCCGGTTTCCTTCAAGATCGGAGCCGGCGAGTTTGTCAGTCCGTTGTCCATGGAAATGTTGAGTTACTCCCATCGGTTGAATATGCGTGAAGGCGTGATGGAACGGCACTTGGTGGTCAAGGATCAGGTGGGCCGTATTTCACGGATTTCTTCCCGACGGGTCGCGTCCATGGCCGATCCGCATTTGTTGGCGTTAAAATTCGATTTTACCCCGTTGAACTATTCGGCCAAGGCCACGGTTCGATGTTCGTTGAACGGGAATGTCAAGAATGACGGTGTGGCCAGGTATTCGAGTCTGAACACCCTGCATCTGAATCGGGTCGCCGGGGGCAAGGCCGGG
Source organism: Pseudodesulfovibrio sp. JC047 (assembly GCF_010468615.1). Lineage (NCBI taxonomy): Bacteria > Pseudomonadati > Thermodesulfobacteriota > Desulfovibrionia > Desulfovibrionales > Desulfovibrionaceae > Pseudodesulfovibrio > Pseudodesulfovibrio sp. JC047. The sequence goes on from NZ_WUEH01000006.1 coordinate 164,441, forward strand.
GACGGCATTTTCCTGCATACTGAAACATCCCACTCACGGTATCAAATCGTCATGGCCGCCAAATCCAAGGTCATGGAAGACGGTAAATTGTTGGATGTGCGTAAGGACATTCTTCAGGATCGTTCCAAAATATCCGAAGAAATGCAGATATATGTCCATGAAAATCACCGGTATTCATTGGAGAAATTCGTCTATGTCCGGACCTCGCTTGATCGGGAACCCGGCAATCTCAAGGAGATGTGCCTTGATGGTTTGAAGAGCGTGAAAACGTTCAAGGGCGTGTTCGGTCCTCATGCCAAGAGTTGGAAGGCCCTCTGGCAGAAGGCGGACATTCGAGTCACTGGGGATCGGTTTGTGCAACGGGTGCTTCGATTACACCTCTATCATCTTTTGGTCACGGCCAGCCCGCACAATGTGAATCGGGATGCCGGGATGCCGGCCAGAGGACTGCACGGTGAAGCGTATCGAGGACATATTTTCTGGGATGAAGTCTATATTCAGCCATTTTACGACACCAATTTCCCGGAGATTTCCAAGGCGTTGCTCATGTATCGGTACAACCGATTGGACGCTGCCCGTGAGTATGCTCGGGAAAACGGGTATATCGGGGCCATGTATCCATGGCAGACCGCAGACGATGGGTCCGAGGAAACGCAGGAAGTCCATTACAATCCCGAATCCAAGAAATGGGGACCGGATTTGTCCCGGCGGCAACGACATGTGTCCATTGCCGTGTTCGTCAATGCCTGGCGGTACGTGTACTGCACGGGTGATCGACGATTCCTCGCGGAGTATGGTGCGGAGATGATGCTTGATATCGCCCGGTTCTGGGGCGGCATCGCTTCCTATGAAGAAAGTACGGGTAAATATCATATCGACGGAATCATGGGACCTGATGAATTTCATGAAGCCTTGCCCGGCAACGATTCTCCGGGGGTCCGGGACAACGCCTATACCAATATCATGGTTGTGTGGCTGCTTGAGAAGTCCCTTGAGATATTGGAGACGTTGCCGCAAAAGACACGGGATACACTGGTTGGGAAAATCGGTTTGACCCCGGAAGAGATTGACAAATGGCGGGCCATGACCACGCAACTCAACGTCATTTTGACGGAAGATGGCATTATCAGTCAGTTCGACGGGTATATGGATTTGGATGAATTGGATTGGGACAGTTACCGCAAACGGTTTTATTCCATTCATCGGATGGACCGTATCCTGAAAGCGGAAGGGGATAACCCGGATCATTACAAGGTCGCCAAACAGGCCGATACCTTGATGACGTGGTACCTGCTTGAACCCGAAGAAGTGGTTCGTATCCTGCAACAACTCGGGCATTCCGTGGACGATCCCATGAAGCTGCTCAAAGACAATTACGATTTCTACGAGCAACGGACCAGCCATGGTTCCACCCTGTCGAAAGTGGTTCACGCGGTTATTTCTCGGTACATTTATTCAAGTGAAATATCTTGGGATTGGTTCATGGAAGCCATGGAAAGTGATATCCGGGATACCCAGGGAGGCACCACGATTGAAGGGGTGCATACCGGGGTCATGGCCGGGACATTGGAAGTGCTCAAACAGGACTTCGCCGGATTGAACATGTCGAGTTCTCCCATGCGGGTTGATCCAGATCTGCCCCCGCATTGGGGAGAAATGCGGTTCAGTTTCATTTGGCGATCAATCTGGTTTGATTTGGTGATCGAACCTGATCGGGTCAACATGACCGCCTACCACAAGGGCGACAAGGTTGTGCCTGTGGAAATTTTTGGCAAGCTGTATAAGCTCAAGCCCGGGATGACCGTGGAGGCCAGGCGGTCTGGCGAGTCCCGATAATTCTCTGGATACTGGTGTTTTGGAAGACCCCGGAAGCCCGCTGAAAAGCGGGTTTCCTGTATCTGGTGGGGCGTTTTGCGGTGTGCCGAGCGAATCCGCTTGCATCCGGGAAAGAAGAAAGGTAGTGAGTCCGGCGCCGAGAGTGTTTTCGGCAATTTTTTTTTTCAGGAGCGTCCATGTCAGTCAGTATCGGAATCGTTGGCCTGCCAAACGTTGGCAAATCTACCTTGTTTAATGCCTTGACCAAAGCGCAGAACGCGGAAAGCGCAAACTATGCGTTTTGTACCATTGAACCGAATAAGGCGGTTGTTCCGGTCCCGGACAGTCGTCTTGACGTTCTCGCAGATTTGGTGAACCCGGAAAGGGTCCAGAGTTCCACGGTGGATTTTGTGGATATCGCCGGTCTGGTGGCTGGCGCGAGCAAAGGCGAGGGCCTGGGTAATAAATTTCTTGGCAACATTCGGGAAACACAGGCCATTTTGCATGTCGTCCGATGCTTTGACAACGACGATGTCATTCATGTGGCTAATTCCGTCGATCCGCTTCGGGATATCGAAGTGATCGAAACCGAACTGATTTTGGCTGATGTGCAGGTGCTGGAAAATCGCCTTGAGCGGATGGAAAAGCAGCTCAAGGGAGACAAAGGATTGGCCCCGAAAATCGCCATGGCCAAGAGCCTTATGGCACATATGGATCAGGGGCAACCGGCCAGCACTTTTGCGGAAGAAAGCACGGTTCTCGATGAGTTGTTGACGGAATTGCGGTTGATAACGGCCAAGAATGTCATTTACTGCGCCAATGTGGATGAAGAAGGATTGGTTGCGGATAACGCGTATATCCAGTCAGTCCAGGCTTTGGCTAAAGAACGTGGTGCTGAGTTCGTCAAGATTTCAGCACGGATGGAAGAGGAACTGGTGGGCCTTGAAGACGAGGAATATCAGGAATTTCTTGAATCCTACGGGATCAAGGAGTCCGGACTGCACCAGATCATTCGGACAGGATTTCATTCCCTCGGTCTGATTAGTTATTTTACGGCAGGTGTTCAGGAAGTCCGAGCTTGGACCATTCATGACGGGGATAAGGCTCCTCAGGCCGCTGGTGTCATTCACACGGATTTTGAACGCGGATTCATTCGGGCCGAGATCATCAGTTATGACCACTATGTAAAATTTGGTTCTGAATCAAAATGTCGGAGTGAAGGCGTGCTGCGGGTTGAAGGCAAGGATTACGTAATGAAGGATGGCGACGTCACACACTTCCTGTTTAACGTTTAATTTTGCAGAGTCTTTTGACGGTTTTTTTTAAGGCCCCTCCGTTTTCGGAGGGGCCTTTTTGGGTGCAATTTTTTTATTTTTTTATAGCATAGTATATTGTTTTTGTGTATGAGCTGTTGAATTTATTGAGACCAAATATAGGACTTTTTGGCTGCGTGCCGGAGGCCATCTTTTTCGAGAACACAGGGGATTTCACCATAAAAAATGACTGAATGCTGTCAAAGGATTTTCAAATGATGAACTGTTTTCTCTATACCTGTTTTGCTTTTTTTTTAATGATTGGGACAGCTTGTGCGGAAAGATTGCTTGCCATTGGGGTGGAGGATAGAGATTGGCCGGGGCATTATCAATGGATTGACGGGACTCTCGTGGGGATTGATGCAGATATTTTTCGGACTGTTGCAAGTGAGGCTGGTTATGAAATCGAGTTTGTACCTCTGCCGTGGAAACGAGTAACCATGATGGTTGAAGATCAACAGTTGGATGGGGTCTTCGATCTTGTTCTAACTCCACAGCGGGAGTCCCATATGCATTTTGTGCGAACTCCATTGAGTCAGGATACTGTTGTGTTTTGGGTGAAACAAGAAAGTGATTTTTCATATAAAGGGCACTGGGACAAGTCCTTGCGGCTTGGTTTGATGCACGCTGATGATTGGAGTACTTGTTTTGCCAATAATGGAGTGCCGACAGTTGTCCGGTTTAAAACGTTCGAAGCGGCGTTGCAAAGTCTTTTGATGGGTAGAATTGACGCTTTCGGAAATTCTTTCGAAGCAACATTTGAACATGTCAAAGAGTTGGGATTTGAAGAAAAGGTTGTCCCTTCTCATCCCGTTTTGCCGAAATATTTTTATATCGCTTTGAGTCGGAAACCTGGGCATAAGGATTTGGCTGACAGATTTTCTGTAGCTTTGAAAATGTTTTTTGAGAGTCCGGCGTATGAAGAAATTTTGAAGTCGTATAATATCCCTTCCTGGGAGAGAGTTCGTCCTTCAGCTTCTCAAAGTTGTCTTCGCTGAATTTTCAGATAAAAAAAGCCCGCATCGTTTGTATGATGCGGGCTTTTTCGTGTGATTGCTTCTAGTCGTCAAAGTCGCCTTCAGGCCCTTTGTCCGTATCCATGGCAGCTGCCATGGCCTTGATTTTGTCTTCGGTCCATTCTGCGGGATCTTCGAATTGTTCGGCCTTGGGACCAAGGTCATACGAACCGGCTTCGAGGATCAGGTCGTAGGCGATGGGCGCGGTGTCTTGTGCGTTGAAGACATTGACGAGCAGGTCGTAAACAAACGTCTCTACATTGTCTGCCATGCGTTGACGGATTGATTGGGCCTGGCCCTGCCAACGGCGTTCAAAGACCAGGTTGAGCTTCTTGTAATTGCCGCCGGAAATGCCGTTTTCGTCAGCATACGCGACCATTTCTTCCCACAGAGCATCGTCCACGCCGGTGTCCGGCACTTTGGCAAAGTGGTCTCCGTCCATGATGGCGTTGCCGAAGTCATTGACTTTGACACCCCAGCCGACCATTTGCAGGGCGGTGGCCACATTGGCTTTGGTCGTGGCGGTCTTGGCTGCAATGGCGCGAAGTCGATCAGAATCGTTGCCGGATGTGCCGTGCTGTGCGCCGGAGGTACCGTAGGGCTTGAGGGCTTCGTGAATCTCAGCAGTCAGGTCAACCTGAATGCCTTCACCGGAAGCCTCGATGCCGTGTGTGGTGCCGTTGTTAAGCGCGATCCAGTCCGGGCACAGGTTGTGAGCGTTGAGACCCTGACAGAGGAATTTTGCCTCTACCGGGCTGGACAGGCCGAATTCACCCTTGATTTCACCGATTTCTGTTTCATATCCAGCCCAGTTCGGAATGGCAGATGCCACGGCGAGGTTGGCCAGCAGGTTGAGATCGTCGGTCATGTGCGAGGCGTCAATGGCGATGGACGTGACACCAGTGTCGAACAGAGAGGGAATCTCTGCCTTGGCTTCGGCCACACCGTCCCATGACTTGATGAAATAATGGTCTGCATGAACAGCGACCGGCACGGTGATGCCGAGCTTGTTGCAGAGATAATCGACCCGGCGCGCAATGTTCCACACGGTGGTGGGGCAGTACGTCGATTCCGAGCGCGCGATTTCGATGATGATGGCCGCGTTGGCTCGTTGGGCTGCCTTGAGCGCACCCTCGATGATGAAGATGTTGCGGCCGTTGGCCGCGATGGTCATGGCACCGCCTTTGGCGGTCATGGCCCGGTCAATCACCTTACCGCTGACGAGCAGCGCCTGTGAGCCGGGAAAATTTTGAACGACGTTCGGCGGACGACCGACGGCGAGTGCTTTTTTGAAAGTATCCTGGGACATGCCCTTCCTCCTTGGAGCGTTTGTGTACAACAGCCAGTTAAAACCAAACGAATCATAAAGTCAAAATGAAACGGCAGGTCGTCGAGAGGAGCGCACACACCGAAGCCCTGGAATGCGATGACACCCCAGGGCACTCGGAGATGTGCATGGCGGGTGCTACATGGTCGCTTCCCGACCGCGCATACGGTTGCTCGTTCGGGGCTTTTCCTTGACCACGCCTTCCAAAGGCATGAGCGTATACCCCATTTCCCGAGCCATGAATTCGAGGATGGCGACGTTGTGCGTCGCCTTCACGATCTCGAACATGGTTTCGGCGCCGAGTTTGGCGTGTGTGTCAAACGGGTTCAACTCTCGAAGCAGTGTTGAATAGGGCTTTGAGATGGCCCGAGACACGTCCTTTGCAGGAATGCGTCCTTCAAGAACAACATCCTGCATTTTTTTGGTCAGATTCTTCTCGAACATGCTTAACCCCCCACATGTTGGATTTTTCTGCCTTGTTTTGAATGTTACTTCATTTTGGGGTTTTGTGCTAACGAAAAATAAAAAAAGGGGGAACTTTTTGAAAAATTGGCACGGAAATTGATTTTTTGTGAAGTAACGTCAATATGTTACTCCCTCTCCTTTTTTGCAAAAGAAGAGGGAGCCGTTTGTGACGAGGATGAGAGGCGGATAGTCTTTTATTTTTCACACTTACCAGTGAATTGCATGGCCAGCATGGTGATATCGTCAGACCGCTTTGCTCCGAGGGTGAAGGCCTTGATGGAGTCGTTGACATCCCGCACGAGGTGGGGGGCGAACGGTTCTTTCATGGCCGATAGCAGGTCCATGAGCCGGTCATCGGAGTAGAGTTCTTTTTCAGGGTTCATGGCTTCGGTCACGCCGTCGGTGTACATGAATATGATGTCTCCGGCGTTCATGTGCATGGTCTTCGTGGAGTACTCCATGGTGTCCAGAATACCTGCCACGGGTTCACCCAGTGGCGGAATCCATTCCGGAGTACCGCCGCACGGCATGAAGATCGGGGGATTGTGCCCTGCGTTGGCGTATTCGATGTCGCCGGTCTCGATATTCATCACTGCAAGGAACAGGGTGACGAACATGCAGGACTCATTGTCTGTCGAAAGGTCGGCGTTGACCTTGGTCAGGACGTCACCGGGTGAAATCCCTTTTTCAGAGACGACTTTGAGGAGCGTTTTGGTCACGGCCATGAAAAAGGCCGCTGGAACGCCTTTACCAGAGACATCGCCCACGAGAAAACAGAAATGTTTCTCATCGATAAAGAAGAAATCATAGAGATCGCCTCCGACCTCCTTGGCCGGTTCAATGGAGGCGAATATCTCGAATTCCTTTCGATCAGGAAAGGCCGGGAACAGCTTGGGCAGGATGCCCATTTGGATATCCCTCGCGATGCGGAGTTCCGATTCTATCCGTTCTTTGGCCGCCGTGGTGGTCGTCAAATCCTGAATGAATTTCTTGAGTGAGGTTTTCATGTATTCGAAAGAGTGAGCGAGGTCCCCTACTTCGTCGCGGCTGGTGATTGCCGGAAGCTGACTGTCCAAATCGCCCGAAGCGATATTTCGTGCGGCCCCGGACAGTTGGCGGAGCGGGTGGGTGATGCGTCTGGCAATGCCGATCGTGATACCTGCCAAAATGATGAATCCCGTCAGTCCGATCAAGGCCATGGTTATCGAAAGATTTTTGACATCGGCCAGCATTTCCGCCTTGGGAAAGAGAATGCCCAGCGACCAACCACCATATTCGAGGCCTTTGGAATACAGATAGCTGTCTGTATCACTGAGGGCTGTGCCCACTGCCTTGAACGAGGGTTTTCCAGACATCATGGTCTTGCCCAGGGTGCGCATGGTGTCAGAACCACGTTCTTCGGCCAGTGAGAAAATAGTCTGGTTCATGATGAGCCGTTTGTCCGGATGCGTGATGAATGTCCCATGTCTGGATAGCAGAAACGCGTATCCTGAATCGAAAATATGTATTTTCGCCACTTTTTCCTGAAGTTTTGTCAGGGAAATATCGGCAGTGACAACGCCGGTGAAGGTCGTTTGTCCATTCCTTTTTTGGAAAAAAGGTACCGCATAGGTCGCCATGACCACGCCGCCGCCACCGTCATCAAAATAGGGTTCAGTCCAGATCGGGCGGCCTAATTCCTTGGGAATTTGATACCAGTCCATGAAGAAATATCGATATTTGGCGTTGCCGAGCATGGTGAAACCGATGCGGCCGCCGGATCGGTAATAATAGGGTGAAAAATAGAGGGTATCGGGTTTGATCGAATAGGGTTCAAAAGCAATGGCCATACCGTAGATCTCAGGATTGTTGGCCAGAACTCGGCGGTTCAGCTCCAATATTTCCTCTGAAGACAATGTGGCATCTTCGAGTGAAAAGGCGATGTTTTCCACTACTTTTTGGACGTTATACAGGGTTGCGTCGATGCTGCCCGCTGTTTCTCGAGCCAGAAGACGGGAGTTTTCCCGGGTCTGGCGCAGGATGATGTCGCTGGAATAATAGGCGTTGTATCCAACAATGGCTCCTACGATGATAAAAGCGCAAGACAAGATGAAAAAGGTGAGTTTGAATGTGATGGGCCACCGCTTCATCGGGCTGCTCCCTTGTAAAATTCAGTGAATGTTGGTGCGTTCTTGAGAAACCCTGTCTCCAGCAGGACCTGGCAGACGCGTTTGAAATCTTCTTCCCGAAGAACGCCGAGCGGGGTGGTTGTGTCAGCTATGATGATGTCTTCCATACGTTTTAACATCCAACGTTGGTGCGGCCGGTTGGCCGGGACTTTGGCGGCCTGCATGTGTCGTAAAATGATATCCAGAGTTTCGTCTGTGTGGGCAAAGGCGTATTGCCACCCTCTGATGGTGGCCTTGACCAGTTTGCGGCAGAGCTCCGGGTGGTGTGTTGCGGTTTCTTCCAGACAATAGATGCCGTCCTCCGGAAAGTTGAGTCCGATTTCACTGAAGAAAAGCGGTTGTAGATCCTCGGTGTCCAGCCCATAGGACAAGAGTGTGTGATATTCGTTATACCACATGCCTGATGCCGCTTGCACACCGTCTCTGAGGAAAAGGTCCAGCGACGAAGACTGGGGGATGACGGTGACATCAAGGCCCATTTGGTGAAAAAGCGCGCGGGCTTGAATCTGGAATTCATTATTCCACAACCCGACTCGCTTGCCATCCAGGTCCGAGAAAGCGCGTATTCCCGAAGAGGTTTTGGCAATGAGCAGGAGTGCGGACTGTTGAACGAATTGACCAATGTTTACGACGGGGAGCGTTGTTCGTCGTTGCAGTCCTGTTGTGAGAAACAAGGTGGCGAATTCCGCGTTGCCAGTCGCCAGTTGTTCGCTGGCCAGTACATCGGGACCACCCGGGAGTAGCGTGAGATCAATCCCTTCGGCCGCATAGAATCCTTTTTCCTTGGCAACAATATATCCGGCAAACTGGGCTTGTGGCACCCATTGCAACGCCAGCCGAACCGAGTCCATTGAGTGGGCCTGTGTCGGTACCAATACACCGATAATGACCAGGGCAAGGAGTGCCCGGTGACTCTGGTTCCACCAGACTTTCCATGGTTTTTTTTGCAATAAAGGCATTGATTTCCTTCGTCCAAGTGACGGTTGGCACGCCTTTTGGGTCTGACGTGGCTGTCTCAGGTGAGAATGTTCATCGGTACAGGGGAGAGCTTTCCGCCGCATCAGGTGTGATCCGGTTCCGTGTTCTTGTGGGAAAAGGCCGTGTCGGTCATGTGTCGAATGGTGTTGAAAAGTGTGCTTTTCTTGACGGGTTTGGGGATGTGTATATCGGCTCCCGCCTTGAGACACCGTTTGGCGTCTTCATCCAGTGCATGGGCTGTCATCGCCGCTATCGGTGTCCGTGCGAGATCGTGTGTTGCCTCCCATGAACGGATGGCCTGTATCGCAGAGTAGCCGTCCATGAGTGGCATTTGAATGTCCATGAGAATCAGGTCCCAGCCGCCCTGTTTGAAGACCTCGACACCTTCGAGACCGTTTTCGATAACGGTGAGGGAGCACGGAGTCCCCTTAAGATAGGTTTGAATGACAAATGCGTTGTATTTGGAATCTTCCATCATCAGGATGGACGCTTTGGGCAGCGGTTTTTCCTCTTTTGAAACACGGCCTTCGCCGGATGGAGTTTTCGTGTTGGTATCCGCGTTGAAACTGGCTGTGAAATGGAATGTACTGCCGCGTCCCGGCGTGCTTTCCGCCCAGATACGACCATTCATGAGTTGGGTGAGTTGTTTGCTGATCGCCAGTCCCAGTCCGGTGCCGCCGAATTCCCGGGTGGTGGAGCTGTCGGCCTGGGTGAATGAATCGAAAATTGTAGAGAGTTTGTCGCCGGATATCCCCACACCCGTGTCTGTGATGGAAAATTGAATGGTAATTTTCCCGGCCGGTCCTGGTGTCGGCTGAACCGTCATGTCCACAGAACCGGAGTCGGTGAATTTGACGGCATTGCCCAGCAGGTTGAGGAGTATTTGTTGCAGTCGGGTCGGGTCACCCTGAAGGCGGTCCGGAATCTGCGAGGAGACCGAATAGGTCAGCTCCAACCCCTTTTGATCGCTTTTTGTCTCGATGATGGTGCAGATTTTTTCGGTGAGTTTTTTCAGGGAAAACCAGGTTGATTCAAGTGTGAGGTGCCCGGCTTCGATTTTTGACAGGTCCAGAATGTCATCCAGAATTTCCAGCAGACTTTCTCCGGCTGTGCGAAAGACACTGACGTACTTAGCTTGCGCTTTTGAAAGGTCTGTTTCCCAGAGAATGTCGGCCATGCCGAGAATGGCATTCATTGGAGTGCGGATCTCATGGCTCATGCTCGCCAGAAAATTGCTTTTTGCCTTATTTGCCACTTCTGCGGCCTTTTTGGATGTGCTGAGTTCTTGAAGGGCGGTGTTGAGGGATTGGTTTTTGGCCTCCAGTTCCTCGGTCCGTTCCTTGACCGTCATTTCAAGTATGTTCTGATGGTTCTGGAGTTTGGAGTTGGCCTCTTGAAGGTCATCAATGAGATGGCGGACGGATTCTCGCATGTCGTCAATGGCTCGGGCAAGGTTGCCAAGTTCGTTGGGGGCAGAAGTGTCGATGGCGGCATCGAGATTCCCGTCTGCGATGAAGGAGGCCGACGTTTCAAGTTGTTTGAGTGGGGCAAAGAACTTTTTTCGGGTAAATAGAAAGGCCGACAAGGATATCGCTGCGATAAGCAGGACGGCGAGAATTAAGGTTGCAACGGCGTACAGGCCGATTTCTTCATGAAATTTTTCCGTGGTGATCGCTACCCTGAAGGTTCCGATCCAGTCACCGTATTTTTTGATTTCAACGGATTTGGTCAGGAAATGGCGATTGTTTTGAAAAAAGGAGTATGGCTTGTCCGCATAGTGTGGGCGAACTTTGACGGCCATGACTTCCCGGCCGGTCACGACTTCCGCGAATACGACTGCTTCATCCTGAAAAACCGCGTCAATGAAATCTTTGGCAGAGGCGTGGTCCACCTGCCACACGGCGGAAGCCAGACTGATTCTGGCTAAGTGTGAAAGGTTGTCGGTGTGTTCACCAAGATGCAATTTGAGACGGTAGGCATTGAAACCGATGATCGCCGCAGAAAAACACAGCACAATAATACCGATCAATCCCATTTGCAGGAGAGCGGATCGACGGCTGAGAGAATATGCTTTGGTCAACGTGCGTGTGTCCGGGGTCATCTATCAGTCTCTTTTTATGTGTTCACATCACGGAATCCATATGATGTTCACGATATTTTCGCAAGATGACAGATCGATTTATGTGGAGACTCGTTGAGAAAACGCGAATCGTATCGTGTCGACGGCGTGTTGATATTGGGAAAGCCCTTGTTGGTCGTTTGGGTTGGGACAGTTGAGGGTGCGGTCTGCGTGTTGTCTCAGGTCTTCAGAAGGAACAGGTGTAGGGGACGGATAGCAGACAAAAAAAGGCCGGACAGCGTGTCCAGCCCTGGAAAAATTGAAAATATGGATCACGCGGTGCAGCTGTCCAGATTATACCCCATTTCAACGGCCATGTATTTGAGTGGTCGAACGTCATGCGTGACCTTCATGATATCCAATAACGTTTCTGCCCCGAGTTTTGCACTCACGTCAAAGGGATTGATTTCACGCATGAGCGTGGAGTAAGGCTTGTTGATTTTTTGCGCCACGACCTTGGCTTGAATGCCACTGTCGAGAATGCAATCCTGCACGACTTTGGTCACATTTTTTTCGAACATAGATCCCTCCCACATGTTTGTATGTCGTTTACGTTCTCCCCTAGTGGAATACATGTAGCAACAGCCGTGCCATGCAAATATATTTCACATTATATCATAAAATTTCTATGGGTTAGAGTAATTATTCCTGCTTGGCCGACGGTAAGAAGTGTGTCGCACGAGTGGCACTTTTGCGACATATGCGACATTTAGCAGCAAAAACTGTCGCAATGCGACGTTTTCGGGTGTGAATCGTGCACAAAAAAAGGGAGTCGCCAAGGCGACTCCCTGAATTCCCCGGTTAAACCGAGGGTCCGAAACGTATCTATCAGGCTTTCAGGTGTGGGTTGCGGTCCATTCCGATGCCCATAGGAGGTGATTCGTTCGGGACTAAGAATTATGTATGTGCTTCCGTTCTTTCGTCCAGGTTCGCATGGGAATCATATCCTGAAGCCAATTTCGGCTTTCAGTCATGTTCTTTATGCGTTTGGTCGATGCGAGTTTGGAAAGCATGTATTTTCTCCGTAAAAAATGTCAGTTGCCTCCATGTCAGATGCGGGGGCGTGTCGTGCTGCCGAGTTGCTTTATTGGTTGTCCGATTTCGGATTGTATTTGAGACTGCGCATGACGTGTTTGATTGTTTCAGTAAAAATGTTGCCGGATTCATACGGGGTCAGCAGACTGGTCCGAACTGAGCCAACAATGTTTCCGTAAATAATCAATGCGGTTTCTTCGAGGGGGAGGTTCCGGATTGAACCGTCGGCGATCCCCAGAGACACGCACCGTTTGAGTTCGTCAATGAAGACGCTGAATTTTTCCGCCACTTTTTCGGCATCGAGTCCGGTTTCCATGTGGCTGAACGGGGAACACCGCAGCAGGATGGAAAAACGGTTTCTGTGCTCTTCGGTAAAATCGAAATAGGCAGTCATGTACCGGCTAATCGCTTCAAGGCCATTGGTCTCATGGGCGGTTGCTTCGGCCAGTTGCACAATCAGTCTGTCTGCCATGTCAAATCCAGCGGCCAGGAATAAATCCTGTTTGCTGCCGAAATAATGAGAAACCAGTCCGAAAGAGACATCGGCCCGATTGGCAACGTCTTTGACGGTTGCTCCGCTGAATCCTTTTTGTGCAAAGGCTTCCTGGGCGGCTTTGAGTATGGCTTCTTTTTTTGACATGTGGTTTTCTCTGTATCGATTGATTGTGCAATCAGTGTCTGAAAGAGATATAGATTGATTGTGCAATCAAAGTCAAGCAGATTCGGATATATCAGTGCATGATTTTATGAAATCAGATGGGTTTTAGTGGAACAAAAAAAGATAAGAATCTGAAATTGCTCATAAAAAAGCCCCAGGATCGGGGCTTTATTTTTTTTGAGCCGAGGTTTTGACCATCGGCGTAAAGGAAACGATGGTTCCTTATTTTTTCATCTGTTTTTGAATTTTGGCCCAAGAATCGCGGAGGGTTGCGGTTCGGTTGAAGACCAATTTTTCGCCCGGCTTGTGGTCTTTTGAGTCCGCGCAGAAATAGCCGGTCCGTTCGAACTGGAAGTTGGTGCCCGGTGCCATGGTGGCGAGGGCTGGTTCGACATAGCATTCTGTCAGGATTTCCTGAGAATTGGGATCGATATAATCCACGAAGGTCTTGCCTTCTTCCGGTGCATTGGGATTGTCGATACTGAACAGGTTGGTGTAATTGCGGACTTCCGCCTTGATTCCCTTGGTTGCGGAGACCCAGTGCATGGTGCCTTTGACCTTGCGTCCACCTTCGAGCCAGCCGCCCTTGGTTTCGGGGTCATAGGTTGCACGGATTTCGGTAATGGTACCGTTTTCGTCTGTGTCGTAGCCAGTACACAAAACATAATATGCGCCACGCAGCCGGACTTCTCTGTCCGGTCCCATGCGGAAGAATTTTTTCGGCGGATTTTCCATGAAGTCCGCGCGTTCGATCCAGAGTTCCTTGGTGAAAGGAACGGTGCGGGTGCCGTAGGATTCATATTCGGGGTGCAGGGCCATTTCGAATTCGTCCACCTGATCGTCCGGGTAATTTTCGATAACCAGTTTGACTGGATCAACAACGCCCATGTACCGCGCTGCCCGATCGTTCAAGTCCTGGCGCACGCAGTGTTCAAGCAGGGCATATTCCACGGTGGAGGCGGCCTTTGCCACGCCAATACGGTCGCAGAAGTCACGAATGGATTCCGGGGTGAAGCCACGGCGGCGAAAACCGGAAATGGTCGGCATCCGGGGGTCATCCCAGCCCGAAACATGTCCTTCCTGCACGAGCTGAATCAGCTTGCGTTTGGACAGGACCGTGCCGGTGATGTTCAGTCGGGCGAATTCATACTGCCAGGGGCGTTGGTTGAATCCGGGCAGGGCGGCCAATTCTTCATAGATGGTTGCGTTTTCACCGAAGAGTTCGGGCTGTTTCAGTCCTTTCATGAGGGTGTTGACGCACCAGTCGTAGACAGGACGGTTGTTTTCGAATTCCATGGTGCAGATCGAATGGGTGATGCCTTCCATGGCATCGGACAGCCCATGGGTGAAATCGTACATGGGATAGATGCACCATGTATCGCCAGTGCGGTGATGGGTCGCGTGTTTGATGCGATACAGGGCCGGGTCACGAAGCATCAGGTTGGGGGCTGTCATGTCGATCTTGCCACGCAGGATACATTCGCCGTCAGCCATTTCTCCGGCTTTCATGGCGCGGAAGAGGGAGAGGTTTTCGTCCACAGTCCGATCACGGTAGGGCGAATTGATACCGGGTTCTTTGAGCGTGCCACGGTTTTCGCGGATTTTGTCCGCAGACTGATGGTCCACATATGCCATGCCCATTTTGATGAAAAGTTCGGCGATGAAATACAGGCGTTCAAAGTAATTTGAAGCAAAGGGATTGGCATCCCACTCAAAGCCGAGCCACTCCACATCTTGACGAATGGAGTCCACGTATTCCATCTCTTCCTTCACTGGATTGGTGTCATCGAAACGGAGGTTGCATTTGCCGCCGTATTCGCGTGCCAGTCCAAAGTTCAGGCAGATGGATTTGGCATGTCCTATGTGCAGATAGCCGTTGGGTTCTGGGGGAAACCGCGTATGGACCCGCTGGCCGTATTTGTCGGTTTCGTTGTCCTTGTCGATGATCTGACGAATGAAGTCTTTGCCTTTTTCCGGGGCATCGGGCTTAGTGCTCATGAAAAATCCTCGTTGTATAGCGTGATCCGTAATCGGAATATATATCGTATGCTGAACGGAATTGTCAGTAATTATCCTGACGGATTCTGGAAATACGGGAAATCGTCAGGGTGGTCAACGCTCCGGCGTGGGGTGGATTTTACCGTATTATTGATCGGGCGTGGCCGGTTGGTGCAGCCTTTCGAAAAATGTGTCGATAATTCGATCGAATGCACCGGATTCCTTGAGGAGTCTGTTCGCTTTCAATAATTGCGGCAGGCATTGGACCAATGAAGATTTTTTGGACAAGGCGAAGTAAACCGGGATGACACTGTCATATCTGAATGTCGCTTTTTTCACTTTGTCGGCGATGTGCAATTCCGCGATCAGATAGTCTCCAATACTTTCGGTGACGATAATCGTATTGATTCGACCTGAAATAAGTTTTTTGAAATTTAATGCGTTGTTGTGAATTGGCTGTTTGTTCAATGACGTGTCCGAATCGAACTGTTCGAAATATTGTGCACCTCGCTGCGTGCCGATGGAACGATGTGACAGGTCAGTATAGTGGATGATATCTGGTGTGTTGTTGCGGAGATAAAAAACCTTGGCGGATCGTGTCTTGTACGGCGGTTCAAGAAAAATCATGGTGTTTTCTCGATCCTGCCGTTTGAGGATGCCGCTAATGATATCAGCGTCACCGGTTTCGATCATGGCAACACCTCGTATCCAGGGGCATGGGACAAAGCGGGGGGTGTATCCGATTTCCTGTAACAAGGCGGTCACGAGTCGGATGTCTATCCCGTCAATGGATGTGCCATCCACGATCTTTCAGGGTGGATAATGGTCGGCCACAACCACAGCCTCCCTCGGATCGGTGGCAGGCTCTTCGGCCAGACACACCGAGGGGGGACACAGAAGCATGAAGCCGATGAGGACGCACCAGATACACTGTTTCATGGTGAATAGTACCTGAAAAAAATATTTGTTGTAAAGGGTGCGTGTTCGTGTGCAAAAACGCATTTCAACGATGTTTAAAAATGTTTCGATACGATCAGGGCTTCATGGTTGTCATGATATCGCGTACGTCATGTCATATTTAAGGAGAGTATATGTCATTATTTTCAATAGATTCGAAGAAGTGTCTCAAGGATGGAGCGTGTGCTGCGGACTGCCCGGTGGGGTGTCTTGTTTTTGAAGCCGGGAAAATCCCGGTCCCGCATGAAAAAAAACAGGCGTATTGTCTGCAATGTGGGCATTGCGTGGCCGTGTGTCCTTCTGGGGCAATTACGTTGAATGCGTTGCCTGAACCGGGTGTGCGCAAGGAGACGGCCTTGCGGGTATCGAATGCCCAGGGTGAGCAGTTCTTGCGGTCACGCCGGTCGGTGCGTACATTTCGTGACAAACCGATACCGCGTGAAACGCTGGCGTCCCTGCTGCAAACCGCTGAATATGCGCCGTCCGGGCACAATGCCAGAAAGACCCGGTGGGCCGTGGCTGATTCTTCCGAAGCGGTGAACCGTGTGGCGAATATCGTGGTGCAGTGGATGCGTCGGGAAGCCGAACAGGAGACTGATTTGGCACGCTCGCTTCACTTGCCCGGTATTGTTCG
Source organism: Pseudodesulfovibrio sp. JC047 (assembly GCF_010468615.1). Lineage (NCBI taxonomy): Bacteria > Pseudomonadati > Thermodesulfobacteriota > Desulfovibrionia > Desulfovibrionales > Desulfovibrionaceae > Pseudodesulfovibrio > Pseudodesulfovibrio sp. JC047. The sequence continues at coordinate 180,924 of NZ_WUEH01000006.1, forward strand.
GGTGTGGGATTCGGGGCGGGATCTGGTGTGTCGAAATGCACCGGCTCTGGCCGTGGCCTTTGGACCGAAAAAAGGCATTACCCCGCGTGAAGATGGGGTGCTTGCGGTTTCCTATCTGGATTTGGCGGCAACGGCTGCCGGGCTTGGCGGATGCTGGTGCGGATATGTGACGACCGCAGCCATGCACGATCCCGAATTGCGAGCCATGTTTGGGGTGTCGGACGATCAAATGGTGTACGGTTCGATTCTGCTGGGCTGGCCGGTCAGGGCATATCCGGCAGTGCCGCCCCGTGCCGAGCCAGGGGTGCGGTGGTTGTAATTCTGGAGTATGGATATGACGTTTCGGCTGCTCTCGTCTGAACGGGCGGAGCGGCTTTTTGTCCCGGACAAGGCACTGCGTCCCTGTCCGGGGCGGGATAGTGTGTGAAATGATTTGGTTCAGCCAATGGCCCTCAATGGATTTCAGGGAGGAGAACGGTGCAGACGCATTTTGCTTTCGGATCTGTGCAGGTGTCGATCAATTATGACGCGATCACCGCGTTGTTGACCCGGGCGGACAGCCAAGGTCGAGCAACACTTTTCGAATTTGAAGTCTATGATTTGCTGAGGGAATCGGGAGCGGAAACGCCGCCGACCTGCATGCTGTTGGAGCGGGGAACACGGCCTGATGACGCGGTTTTGTCGAGTTTTCCCGGAGATTCGGTCGTGCTCAAGATTGTTTCGCCGACCATTGTCCACAAGTCGGATGTTGGCGGTGTGCGGGTGGCACGCAATACCCCTGACGCCATTCGATCGGCCTGGCGACGGATGCTCTACGATGTCCCGGAAAACTACGCGGCTTTTCTGGAAAAAAATCCCGAAGCTGCACCACTTCCCTATCAAGACCTTGACGGTGACGCTCTCAAGGAGGCCATTGCCCGGGATATTCGTGGGGTGTTGCTCGTGGAGTTCATGGAGCCGGATTCAAAGGAGTTCGGCAATGAACTGATTGTCGGCATCAGAAAGACCCGTGAGTTTGGCATGGTCTTGGGGGCGGGACTCGGCGGAACCGACACCGAAATTTATGCTGAACGGTTCAGGAAGGGGCAGGCTGTCACGTTGTGTTCCACGGCCATGACCGATGGAGCGCAGTTTTTCGAACTTTTCAAGAGAACCCTGTCATATAAGAAATTGGCCGGGTTGACGCGCGGCCAACGGCGTATCGTGACCGATGAGCAGTTGATCGAGTGTTTTTCCTCGTTCATCGACATGGCCAATTATTATTCACCGCTCAACCCGGACGCTCCGTTTCATATTGAGGAATTGGAAATCAATCCCTTTGCCTACGCGGACTATCTGATGGTGCCGTTGGACGGGATGTGCCGTTTTTCCCGGCCCGGATCAGTGCCTGTCTCTCGGCCTGTTGACCAGATCGACGCGCTGTTGCATCCGAAGACCATCGGCATCATAGGGGTTTCTGCTTCACGGATGAATTTCGGTCGGATTATTGTGCGCAACATTCTTGGAGCGGGTTTTCCGTCTGAAAATGTGCGTATTATTCGGGCTGGTGAAACGAGTATCGACGGGGTCGCCTGTGTGCCTGATCTCGCATCTCTTGATTGTCCGCTCGATTTGTTTGTGGTGGCGGTGGGAGCGCAGCAGGTCCCGGCTCTTGTGGATAGTTTGGTGGAGCTGGACGCGGCCAAGGGAGTGATGCTCATTCCGGGTGGTTTGGGTGAAACCGAAGACAGCAAGGAGCGAGCCGCTGAAGTGGTGGCAAAGATTCGTGCGGCTCATGCCCGAGGAACCGGCCCGGTTTTTCTCGGTGGTAACTGCATGGGCGTCGTGTCCCGGCCCGGCAGATATGACACCTGGTTCATTCCTGAAGAAAAACTGCCTGAATTGTCTGGCGACCCACATCGGTCCGCATTCATTTCCCAGTCCGGGGCCTTCATGTTGACCCGATTATCCCAGTGCCCCGAGTTGAATCCGTCATACATGGTGTCCATGGGCAATCAGACTGATCTGACTCTTGGGGATATGGTGGCTCATTTTGCCGATTCCGAGACCGTTGATGTGATCGCGGTTTATGCTGAAGGGTTTAACAATATGGATGGATTGGTCTTTTGTCAGTCTGTTCGTCGGGCCATCTTGGCCGGGAAGGATGTGATTTTTTACAAGGCAGGGCGGACCCCAGAAGGCAAGTCTGCGACCAGTGGGCATACCGCGTCGTTGGCCGGAGAGTACCCGGTTTGCGAGTCCTGTGTGCGTCAGGCTGGGGCGATTGTGGCCCAATCGTTTACCCAGTTCCAGAATCTTTTCATGGTGGCGGAACGGTTGCAGGGCAAGGTGATTCGAGGCAATCGGCTGGCCGCCATGTCCGGGGCCGGATTCGAGGCCGTGGGCATGGCTGATTCCATTCAATCAGACGACTATCGGATGGAATTGGCACCGTTATCGACGAAAACGACACAGGCTTTGGAAACGCTTTTTGTGGCCAACGGGTTGGATGCCCTGGTTTCGGTGACCAATCCGCTTGATATCACGCCCGGAGCGAACGATCAGGTTCACGTCAAGGCCATTCGTCTTTTGGCGGAAGGGGATAACGTGGATGCCGTGGTTGCCGGACTGGACCCCATGTCGCCGGTGATGCGGACTTTGGCCGATCCGGACACGCCGTTGACCATGGACGACGAGCGGTCCATTGCCTCTTTGCTGGCGGATGTGTTACCCACGCTTGAGACGCCGGTGATTGGTGTTGTGGATGGGGGGCGGCAATACGATCCGCTTGCCGATCGGCTCAAGGCCTCGGGGTTGTGTACGTTTCGGACGTCGGATCAGGCGGTTGCGACGCTCGCCCAATATATTGAAGGGCGGTTGAATAGTCATTTTTTGCGAGAGTCTTTTTTGAAGAAGTGAGGATGCCGCTTGCAGCGGCGGTGCTTTTTGGGAGTAAAGAGAAGAAAAGAAAAAGAAAAAGAGAAGAGTAAGAGGAAGAGGAAGAATGCGCCCTTGGCGCAGAGCCAGGGTGGGTGCTGCGCACCCGAACCACTTCCATGCCCTCCCGGCGGGGGCCTTTTTTGTTGGGGCAAATTGTCAAACCAAACTTAACACCCCGGCAAGTCCCTGCTCCTCAATGATTTCCCAGGTTGTCCTGTATCCGAATTTCTTCCTTGGTCGATGGTTTATGAGGTCAACGGACGAGGCCAGTCGCTCAGGATCTGAAAAGACGGACCGTTTGCGTTTGGGATAAAATTGCCTCAACAGACCGTTTGTTTGTTCGTTTAGCGCTCTTTCGTTTGGGGTCTGCGGATGGCAAAAATACACCTTGCAACCCAAGCTCTTTTGCACCGCTTTATAGCCTGAAAATTCTGATCCGCGATCAAGTGTCAGCGTTTTGATTAGCTCTTTGGGTAATCGGCGAAAAGTTGTATTGATTGCCTTGGAAACAGTGTCCATCTTCCTGTTTTTACAGTTTGTTGCAAGCAAAAAACCTGTAGACATTTCTACCAGAGTCAGAGCATTATCAATGCCCTTATACCCAAGGACCAAGTCGCCTTCCCAATGTCCAAACTCAATTTTCTTTTCTGCAAT